>JAUVBS010000361.1 GCA_030591105.1 bacterium
GAAGATCGATGCAGCGGAATAACTCGACGCTGGCCGGGCTGTTGATCGCCGTCGGGGTTGCGTTGGCCGGCTGGTTTGTCGGCCACGGATTCGTGACCGGCCGGGTTGCCGACCGCTACGTCACCGTCAAGGGGGTCGCCGAACGCGATGTCCTGGCCGACCTCGCCCTGTGGCCGATCAGTTTCGTATCGACCGATGACGACCTGGCCCGCGCCCAGCGCGAGATCGAGCGTGGCCGCCGCGCGATCCTCGCGTTCCTGTCACGAGCCGGGATCGACTCGACGCAGGTCGAACTGCAGAGGCTGGAGGTCAACGACCTGCTGGCCAACCCTTACCGCAGCGGTCCGACCGAGAGCCGCTACATCATTACCCAGACGCTGATGGTGCGTTCGGCTGAGCCGGACCGGATCCAGGCCGCCAGCCAGAGCGTGGGCGACCTCGTCGCCGCGGGGGTCGTATTTTCCTCCTCCGCCACCGGCGGTTCCGGACCGACGTTCCTGTTCTCACGGCTGAATGAGCATAAACCGGCGATGATCGCCGAGGCGACGGCTAGCGCCCGGGAAGCGGCCTCGCAATTCGCCGTCGATTCCGGTAGCCGGCTCGGCGGGATCCGGCACGCACGCCAGGGGGTGTTCGTCATCCTGCCCCGTGATCGGGCGGCCGGCGTCAGGGAGCAGAGCCAGCTACACAAGACGCTACGCGTGGTCACGACCATCGAGTACCGCCTTGCCGATTGACCGCTGCGGTTGCCACAACGTGGGCGGACCACCAGGGCTACGACGGTGGTCGCTCGAGCGATCGCAAGTGTGGTTGACCCACTACAGAACGAGGGGAACGACCATCGTGCGTACGGTAGGTTCGGCGTTGGCCGGGATTCAGATGCGGGCGATCCTGCTGCTACTGCTGTGTGCCGTCGTCTGCGGCTCCTTGCCGCTGGCCGCCCGGGCGGAGACCGCCCTCGGCGCGCGTGCCGGCGTCGGACCGACATTTCCGCAGGGTGACCTGGGCGAAGTGACGAACACCGGCCTGCATTTGGTCGGCATCACAGATATCCATTCGGGGTCCGGACCGCTGGCGGTCGAGATCCTGGTCGCCTACCAGAATTTCCGCGCCGACCGGTCGGAGAACCAATTTCGGGACTGGATACTGACCGGCGGTATCCAGTATGCCTTCCTGCGCAAACGCACGACCCTCTACGGCGTACTCGGTATCGGACCCTACATCCAGCGTTACGACTATCAGAACTGGCAGACCCGTTTCGGGGCCAACGCCGGTCTCGGCGTTGCGTACAGCTTGGGCGATTTCGATCTGTTCGTCGAAGCGCGTGTCCACCAGACTTTCCCGACGAGCTTTGGCGTCCTCTCGGTACCGGTCGTCGCCGGCATCTGGCTACGTCCGTAAGGTGCGTTGCCGCTTGCGTCGCTCCGGACGGCTTGGTAGGGTAGCCAGGTTCGTCAGATTCCCCGCCGTGTTTCGTCGGAAGCACGGCGGAACCATCCAGACAAGGAGTGACAGCCCATGCACGGGATTGTCGGTTATGGCTCCTACGTGCCGCGGTTCCGCATCAAGGCGGAAGACATCGCGCACCAGTGGGGAGCCGACGCGGAGGCCTACAAACGCGGCCTGCTGCTCGAGGAGAAAACCGTTCCTGGCCCCGACGAGGACACCATCACCATCTCGGTGGCGGCGGCGCGGTACGCGGTGACGCGGGCGGGCATCGATCCGCAGAAGATCGGCGCCTGTTACATCGGCTCGGAGAGCCATCCGTACGCGGTCAAGCCGTCCGGTACGGTGCTGATCGATGCGATCGGCGCTGGTCCGGAGTGCCACGTGGCCGATTTCGAGTTCGCCTGCAAGGCGGGTACCGAGGCGATGTACGTCGCTTACTCCCACGTCAAATCCGGCGAGATGGAGTACGCTCTGGGCATCGGTGCCGACACGAGTCAGGGGGCCGCGGGCGATGCGCTCGAATATACCGCCTCGGCCGGCGGTGCGGCTTATATCATGGGGGCAAAGGACGTTGCCGCCGAGATCACCTGCACGTACTCGTTCACCTCCGATACGCCCGATTTCTGGCGACGTGAAGGGGAGTTCTATCCCCGGCACGCCGGCCGGTTTACCGGTGATCCGGCCTACTTCCACCACGTGCTCTCGGCGACACGCGGGATCCTGGCCAAGTCGGGTCTGAAGCCTAGCGATTTCCGCTTCGCCATCTTCCACATGCCCAACGGCAAGTTTCCGCTACGAGCGGGCAAGATATTGGGCTTCGAGCAGGAGCAGCTCGAGCAAGGGTGGGTCGTCAACTTGATGGGCAATACCTACAGCGGGTCGTCGCCTACCGGATTGGCCGCTTGCCTCGACGTCGCCAAACCGGACGACCAGATCCTGATCACGTCTTTTGGCAGCGGCGCTGCGTCCGACAGTTTCGTCTTGCGCTGCACCGACCGGATCGCTGAGATCCAGGACCTGGCGCCCAAGGTACGGGACCAGCTCCGCGACGGCCGCATCCACCTGGACTACGGCAAATACGTGGCTTACCGCGGCAAGATCCGCGTCAACGAGATCTAGAAAGGGGGGATCATGAGAGACGTAGCCATCATCGGAGTCGGCATGACCAAGTTCGGCGAGCTCTGGCAGACCCCCTTGCGGGACCTGTTCGCCGAAGCGGCCGCCGAGTGCCTCAAGGACGCCGGCGTCGATCGCCAGCAGATCGAGTCGGCCTACATCGGCTGTATGAGTAGCGGCCTGTTCAATGCGCAGGAGCACCTCGCGTCGATCTTGACTGATTACGCCGGTTTGCGCGGCATCGCCGCGACGCGAGTCGAGAGCGCGTGTGCGTCAGGTGGGGCGGCGCTGCGCGCCGCGTATCTCGAGGTGGCCAGCGGTGCGAGTGATTTCGTGATCGCCGGCGGGGTGGAGAAGATGAACGACGGCGCCGACGCGACATTCTGTCTCGCGACCGCCGCCGATCAGGAGTACGAGGTCTACCACGGGGTGACTTTCCCGGGCCTGTACGCCATGATCGCTCACGCGCACATGCACAAGCACGGCACCAC
>JAUVBS010000517.1 GCA_030591105.1 bacterium
CAGCCGGTGGCGGCTGGGCGGTTGCGGTTTCTCGACGATTGGGCCAAGCTCGAACGGATCGCGGTGCGTCCGCGCTGGCGCGGCCGCGGACTGGGCCGCGAGGTGGTGGAGTTTTTGCTGACCGAGGCGCGGCGGCGCGGCTATCGGCGGTTCACCATGCACGCGCAGGTGCATCTGGTCGATTTCTACCGGGAGCTGGGGTTCGAGCCGGTGGGCGAAGTGTTCGTCGAGTGTGGGATCGATCACCAGACCATGAACCGCCAGGAGTGACCGCAGCGTCGGGTCGGTCTGGCGGGTGGGGACATCGTGTTTCAGTATCAAGACAACGGACGTTACTTCGCCCAGACCGCGAATGGGCTCGAGGAGCTGGCGGCCGAGGAGCTGCGCACTCTCGGTGCTACGGATGTGCAGACCGCTTACCGCGGGCTACATTTTTCAGCTCAGCCCGGCGTGATGTACCGCATCAACTACCGCACACAATTGGTCAGCCGGGTCCTGGCGCCGCTTACCAGATTCGGTTGCCACGATACCGACTATCTCTACCAGAGGACCCGCAACATCGACTGGTCGCAGTTTCTGCATCCGGACCAGACGTTCGCGGTGTTCGCCAATGTGAGCGGGAGCAATATCCGCCATAGCCAGTACGCCGCGCTGCGGATCAAGGACGCGGTGGTCGATCGTTTCCGCGCGGAGACCGGACGGCGGCCGTCGATCGACACCCGTGAGCCGCACCTGTGGATCAACCTGCATCTGGCCAACAACGTCGCGACACTGAGTGTCGATACCTCCGGCGGCTCGTTGCACCGGCGCGGTTACCGGCGCGAGTCGGTCGATGCACCGATGCAGGAGACAGTCGCGGCCGCGATTCTGGCCATCGCCGCGTGGGACGGTGAGCAGCCGCTCTACGATCCGATGTGCGGCTCGGGCACGCTACTCGGTGAAGCCTGGTTGAAGGCGTACCGCATCCCGGCTGGTTTGTTGCGCCGGCATTTTGGGTTCATGATGCTGCCGGACTTCGACACGATGGCCTGGAAACTCGAGAAGCGGAACGCCGACACCGAGATCCGACAGCCCCTGCCCGACTTGATCGCCGGCAGCGATATCGATCGCCGTGCGATCGCAGCGACTCGCGCCAATGTCGGGCTGTTGCCCCACGGGGATCGGCTGACGGTACGCCAAACCGACTTCCGCGACCTTCCCGGTCTGTCCGATCGCGTGATTGTATGCAACCCGCCGTACGGTTTGCGGTTGAAGGGGGGAGAGGATCTCGGTGAGTTCTACAGTGCGCTGGGCGATTTCATGAAACAGCGCTGCACCGGGGCGGTGGCGTACATCTATTTCGGCAAGCGGGAACTGATCAAGAAGGTCGGCCTGCACCCGGCATGGAAAAAGCCGCTTGCGAACGGCGGTCTGGACGGACGGTTGGTTCGGTACGATCTATACTGAGGATGGTCGGTCTCGGCTGACGACGGTCGATCTAGGCTGACGACGGTCGGTCTCGGCTGACGACGGTCGGTCTAGGCTGAGGAAGAGGGTGTACGTGGTCCGGCGGCAGCAAACCTCGGTGATCACGCTGGTCGCAGTGCTGGCGGCGGTGGGGTGTGCCTACGCCGGCACCGATACTAGCACCGGTACTGACGTCGGCACTGATGCCGGCACCGATACTAGCGCTGGCTCCAGCCCTGACGCCGCCTTGATCGAGGTAGAGCCGGTATTTCTGACTCTGG
>JAUVBS010000218.1 GCA_030591105.1 bacterium
AAATGGATGACGATCTTCGAGAATTGACTAACAACGATTTCACAGCCGCGATTCCTCGTAAACTGCGCGAACGAATCGCTCGTGGGCAGATTTCGGGTGGAGACGATATCGCCTCCTTGCGACGTTTCGTTCGGATGACACAAATTCAATTTTCCGCCGCTCTAGGGATCAGTGTTCATACCCTGCGTAACTGGGAGCAGGGCAGACGGACTCCCGAGGGTCCTGCCCTCGCGCTCTTACGGATAGCCGCTCGACATCCGCGGGTCCTGCGGGAAAATCTCGCAGCGTCGGCTTGACGCAAACTGTAGCGGTCAGAAGTTAGCAACGACTAGCTGAGATCGGTAGGTGACGTTGCCTGCTGCGTCGATGGCCTCGATGGTGACGACATTCACGCCACGCTCAAGAGCGACTCGCAGTTCGAACGAACCGGTTTCAGTTGTCGGGATCAGATCCTCATCATGGAAGACGAGAGCACCGGGTTCGGTCGAGCCCATTAACAGCATGCTGTCATTATCTACCGGACGGTCGGGGTAGCCGACTTCAAGTCGAGGCGCTTCGTCGTCCTGGACGATCTTGGCCGGCTCCGGTGCATCGGGCTCTATCACGGCTTGGGTTCGAAAGGGGATGGCGACGGGTTTTGGGGGATCGACGGTTAGTGGGACAACGGTCGTGGGAGGAGGGGCAGGCGTAACTACCGGGGGTGCAACGGGCGGCGACTCGACGACTGTCGTCTGTACTGGCGCTTCCGTGGGTTCTGTTCCACAGAGCGCATAAAACAGTGCCAGCACCACCACCAGCGCTGCTACCAGCACGACTCGCGTGACGTTCGACTTATCTGTGCGTTGACTCATCGTAGCCATCCTCTGATCAGTAGCGGCCCTGCAGTCGGAAGAACCAACCATGCACCGAGTAATCTTCGATCGAGTAGAAGTCGTCCGAGAAATCGGTGAAGTTGTAGCCCAGCCCGGCGTTGAAGCCCTTCAGGATCTCCCAGCTCAAGTCGCTCAGGAAGCCCTTGCGCTGGTTATCGAATTCGTGCTCCGACATCACGCGGTATTCGAGTCCGATATCGAGCCGTTTCCAGAAATTGAAGTTCAGTCGCTGGATCGCCAGGGTCGTGCGTGTCTCGACCGACGGCCGGTCCCCGACGCGTTCGTCGTTGTAGCGCAGGGCACCTTTCATCAACCATTCAAGTCGCGGCGAGACCTGGAACGCGGTATCGACGGAGAAGACATCCATCTCCCGCCACGTTTTCTCTACACCTGCGGGGACCGGACGCTGGTCGACCAGCCTGGCGTACTTGAACAGTGAATTGAAGCGGTCATTCAGTACCGGGCGGAAGGCCAGGCCGAGACTGCGTTCCTCGAAGCGCGCCGATACAATGTCCGTCGGCTTGTCGAGCGTCTTGCTGTAACGGTAGCGGGCCAGCAGCGTTAAATCGGTGTTCAGTGAGTAGTCCAGCTGATTGACGGTGAACAACTGCATCGTTTGCGTCGAACCGTCTTCCCAGCGAACTTGCTGGCGGCTCTGTAGCTTGATGGCCTTGCCGTCGTTGTAGGTCACGCCGACGGTAACCGAGGAGCGGTCGCGATCCGTCGCCGCCGAGGAATCGACCTCGGCGACCTCGCCGGAGAGCAGCAGCCGCAATCCCTTGGCGGGGTCCCACTGGTGCTGGATCCCAAGCGTTTTCATCAGCTTCTCGTCGTCGCCGGCGTCCTCGCTCTGGAACTCGGTGTATATCTTCGTCGATTTGCCGATGGGTGTCCGGGCGCCGAGAACCGTCGTCGTCCGGCGGTCCGATTCGGTTTCGGCGATGCGCTCGGTCAGGTAGACCTCGCCCTCGCCACGAGTGATTACCAGGCCGGCCTGGGCCGACTGGCCGCGATCACCTTCGCTGGCGTCGGCGGTCAGGGCCACCGAGGGCACTATCTGATAATTGGCGCCAATCGTGGTGCGATCGTTGTCGAGACCCGAGAAGCTCTGCTGGTGTTCGAGTCGGGTCGAGAGCTTATCGGTCGGTTTGAACCAGAAGCGCGCCGAAGCGAGTTCGGACGATTCACGGACGCCGGTCAGGTCGTTCTTGGTCTCGGACGAGAACAGTTCCGCGGCCAGTCCCCAGCGGGTCTGGTTGTGATCCCACTGCAGCGATTCGGTGGTCTTCTCACCGTCGGGAACGGTTGCGCTGCCGCTACGCCTTTCGGTGTTGTGCTCGGCCCTGAGGGTATCCGTGTCACTGATTCTGATATCGGCCCCGATGCCAAATTTCTCGGTACCCTGTTCGGCGAAGGTGCCACTAGAAGAGAAGCCGGCCTGAATGTCCTTGTAATAGGACCGTACGCGGACCTTGTCAGGTTTCCCGAACCACTCACCGACGTCCAGTTCGGCCGCTATCTTCCAGGCCGCGCCGCTGCGAGTGCCATCGACCGGTACCTCGGCGTAGGTCAAACCGCCGTCCTCACTGACGAATAATGTCGACTCGGCGCCCTCGCTCTCCGCGTACTCGGCCGTCAGGCGTGTGCCCTCGCCCAGTCGTAGCTCGGCATCGATCCCGCTCAACTCGTAAGCGGCGTTCTCCAGTTCGTCCTGGATCACTGTGCCGCCGACGGAGAGGTGATCGCCGATCTGCTGGCGCACACGGCCACCGCTGGCCGTCTTGTCAAAGCCATTGAGCGTGCGTTCGTAGTCGGCGTGAATATAGACCGGGTGTCCATCCAGGACGGCCTCGGTGGCCAGCGAACCGCCTTGCGCGATGCTGGCGATCGGGCGATGGAACATCAACCGGCCTTCCTCGTATTTGATGGCGTAGTCCAGGTTCTGGCGCTGGCGTTCTTCGTACAACAGCAGGCCGGTGTGTTTGTCCCGCACGACCAGCGTGATCTCCTCGCTGCCCTGGATCACGTTGTCGTGACTCAGGTAGTAAATCGATCCACCGGTGGCCCGCAGCTCATCACGCGTATGGGCCTGCTGGACGTCGGCACCGAAGAGCAGCACCTCGGTGTCCGGCCGGCCGTACTTGGTACGGGAGAGCGACTGATACGCGAAACGCGCGCCAAATAGCGTGCGGCGGAAGGCGGCCAGTTCGGTGTCGGACAGCGACAACGAGTAGTTGCCCACGATCAGGTGGATCTCGTCGCTGTCCAGCGCCAGGTAGAGCTTGCCACGGCTCTCTGTATCGTAGACCAGCGTGCTGCCGTCTCCGTAGACCGGGTAATGCTTGTCGGGATCGAGGTTGGTCAGCAGTTGGTCCTGCTGGTCTCCCTCCATGTTGTCGAACAGCGTATCGAGCTCGCCTCGTCCAGTGTCGAAGGCGGCGGTGATCAGGTACTTGCCGGCCACACGGCCTTTGAGATAGAGCGCGATTCGACCGTCGGTATAGTAATCGTCGTCGTCGTTCAGACCTGCCGAAAGGAGTGCGCCGTCGCCCTTGAGCTGGCCGATGGTGGCGTCAGCGAAGGCCATCAGGAATAGCTGGTTCCGGGCGACCTCCACGTCGCGTTCGATAGTGCTCTCAAGTCCACCGGCGTCACGCACGTGGATCACCAGCGTGCTCGGGCCAACCGGTAACTCGACGCTGCCTGAGATACTGCCGTCGTCGGCCACGCTCAGTGGTATTCCGTTGGCCTCGACGGTGTTGCCCACCGCGGTCACGCCGTGGAAGGCCAGCGTGGTGTAGGGCAGTTTTACTCCCCTGGGCGGCAGCGTGATCGTCAGACTCGGGGTCGCCGGTGTGACGACGATCTGCTGGCCATCGGCGTCGTGATCGAGCACCGTGAGGACAAGGTTGACGATGCGGGCGAAGCCAGCCGGGTTGCGGGCAATCAGGCCGGCGCTGGTGGTGCCGGAGGCCAACTCGAGCTCGGTGCTGAACGCGCCGTCCTGGTCAACGGCGACCGCAACGCCGTTGAGTTCGACAGCGTTGCCAGGTTGGGTGCGACCGGCGATCAGGCAGACGATGCCGGTGCCGTCCACGCTACTGCAGCCGTTGGCCGAATCGCCGGCTGCCAGGATGAACTGCCCGGTGGGCGCCAGGAGATCAAGGTCGGGTACCGGCACCGCGACCGTCGCCGATCGACCGTGGCTGTCGGACAGTTCGACATTGACCGCGCCATCGGGCCCTGGATCCACAGCAGCGCCGAAGCGGCCATGGGAGCTGATCGTGACGTCCGCATCTTCGATTCGAGCCGTTGGATCGGTTTTGAACGGTTCTATCAGGGCGACCTTGACGGCGGGTTCGGCTTCGGCCTTGATCTCGATGCGCCGATTCAATGCGCGTCCCGCATCAGTCGCGTTTGTCGCCGTTGGTTGTGATTCGCCGTACCACTGCAATACGAATCGATCGACAGCCATGCCCTGCGAGACCAGGTAGGCCGCCGTTGATACCGCGCGTCGCCGCGAGAGGGCGAGGTTGTACTCGTCCGTACCGACACCGTCCGTATGCCCCTCGATGATGAACTGTTCGGCGGGGTGCTGGTTCAATACCGTTACGGCATCGCGCAGCGCAGTCTTGGCCTTGGCACTCAGCATGTCGCTGTCGTGCTCGAACG
>JAUVBS010000354.1 GCA_030591105.1 bacterium
CCACGCCTGCCGGAGGTGTCGCGTCTCTACGCCTTGAAGATGGTCAAGGTGATGGCGCTGCCGGGTCTTGTGTTGCTGGCCGTTACCATGGCCAAGGTAACGCTCAATTTAAGCCGACGCTTTCGCGTTCCGGCCAGTATGCCGTTGCTCAATACGGTGGTGATGCTATCGGCTGTTCTGCTGTGGCGCGACTCGCTCGGTATTTGGTCACTGGTGCTGGGGTTCAGCATATCGACTCTACTCCGGGTGATCATCCTGTTCGGTTATGCCTGGTACCGGGGGAT
The DNA here is from genome assembly GCA_030591105.1 of bacterium. GTDB lineage: Bacteria > Krumholzibacteriota > Krumholzibacteriia > LZORAL124-64-63 > LZORAL124-64-63 > JAUVBS01. The sequence goes on from JAUVBS010000354.1 coordinate 285, forward strand.
CGTCGGCTGCGCCCGTCCGGCGATGCCCGCCAAGACCCTGTCACGTTTCTGGTCCCTGAGCTGGATGATACTCGTCGCGCAGGTGTTGCTGTCGATCAACGGCTATGTCGACAAGTTTTTCGCTTCGGGGCTGGAAGCCGGGAGCATATCGTCGATCGCCTACTCCATGAATATCGTGAACCTCGGCGTGATGCTCTTTTTCACCAGCTTGGGCGTCGTGATGTTCACCAAGATGACGGAACTCATCGCTGAACAGAAGATTGCCGCCTGCAGCGACTACATCGAAGACAACCTACGGCGCGTGACCCGACTCGTCGTGCCGGGCGCCCTCGGTTTGAGTCTGTGCAGTGTCGAGATCGTCCGGGTCCTGTATCAAAGAGGAGCCTTCGATGAGCAGGATACAGTACGCACCGCGGCTGTACTGGCGGTGTACGTGCTCGGCGTGCCGGCGCTGGTCATCAACGGCATGGTTTCCCGCATCTTTCACTCGCTGCAGAGGCTGCGTGATAAGATGTGGCTGGCGGCCCAGTTTCTGGTCACCAATGTGGTCGGCAATATTCTGCTGGTCAAACCTCTGGGCATCGTCGGCCTTGCCATTTCATCGACACTGGCGATTAATCTACACTTAGCGCTTTCATTCTGGTTTCTTCACCGTTACGGCGTCGGTCTGCGGGTCGGACACTTCCTGACGACGGTCGGCATCGCGTACGCGATCGGAATCTCTGCAGCCGTCATCTACAGGTTCGGTGGTGTGCAGAGTTGGGCGGACGACCTGGTGAGCGGACCATCGCTCTGGGGAGACATCTTCACAGCCAGCGCACGGTTCGCTTTCGTGCTTGTCGTCTGCGCGGCAGGGTTCGTGCTGGTCCGGTATCTACGGCCGTCCCGCCGGTCGGTATAACCTGGATTGAGTGGTTTCTGCGCCAGTCCGGAAGTTGAGCTAGCGGTAATTACCGGTTAATCTTACCGCCGACCGAGCCGATGTGATACTTTGGCCGCTGTGCCGTTTCGACGACGACCCGCGATCGTCGATCCGGGTTGAGCAGTCAGCGAGGAATCTCTATGTATCGCGAGCATTTCGGGCTATCGACCGATCCCTTCACGCTGAGCCCCAATCTGAAGTTCATCTTCATGTCCAGGGCTCACGAGGAGACCATGGCCCATCTGGCGTATGGTCTCGAGCAGGGTGAGGACTTCATCCTGATCACCGGTGAGATCGGCACCGGTAAGACGCTCGCGCTCCACAATCTCATCAGTCAGCTCTCAAAATCGCTCCGCGTCGTGTTCATCGGCGTGACCCAGCTGAATTTCCGTGAGTTGGTCAAGCTCGTGCTCAAAGAGACCGGCAGCACGGTCGAGGCGACGGCCGATATCGCCGACTTGCTGGTCGCCTTCAAGCAGTATCTGGTTGCCGAACGCGCCGAAGGTCGCCGGGTGCTGTTGATTATCGACGAGGCACAGAATCTCGCTGTCGAGGTGCTCGAGGGGCTCAGAATGCTGGCCAATCTGGCGCAGCCCGGCGAGCAGGCGTTACAGATCGTGTTCTCCGGTCAGCTCAAGCTCGGACAGACCATCGACTGTCCGGAGCTGATCCAGCTCCGGCAACGTATCCGGGTACGGTATCGTCTCGAGACCCTCGACCGTGCCGAACTCGAGGCGTACGTCAACCATCGGCTAAAGGTCGCTGGTCGCAGCGAGCCGCTGCTCAAGCCGAAAGCACTTGATCTGATTTACGAGGCGAGCGGCGGTGTACCGCGGCTCGTGAACCACCTGGTAAGCAAAGCCTTGCTGGCCGCCTTCGTCGATGGTGCGACGATGGTCGAGCACAAGCACGTCGACACCAGCGATCTGCCGGTACCGCAAGCCGAGCCGAAGACGCTCCCGAGTGAGATCGCACCGCCCGTCCCGATAGCTTCCGATGGCATCAATGCTGCCGATGCTGCCGATACTGCCGACGCTACCGCTGCCATCGACCGGGCGCTCGCGCCGCTCGAACCACCGGACCCGATGCCGCCGGAACCGGTATCGGCCGACCGTAGCCAACGAACCGATGAGCCACGGCCGCCGCAAGCGTCGCCGCAACCGCCGCCGCAATCACCGTCGCAACCGCCGCCGCAATCACCGTCGCAACCGCTGCCGCAATCACCGTCGCAACCGACGCGCCGTCGGCGGTTGGCGTGGAATCTGGTCGCGACGATCCTGTTGCTGGCCGCCGCCGGTTATGTGACGTGGGATCTGTCCGCCGGATTCACGCGTCTACCCTGGGCCGGGCGTAGTTTGCCCTGGACCGAACGCCAGCAACCGGGCACCGAGTCTCCGGCCGGAGCGACCGTGGAGATCGCCGAGTACACTCCGCTGAATCCGACGATCGCGGAGGCGGACAGTGGGGTGACGGCGACGGCTGAAAACGAGGTCGCGGCCGACGATCACGACCTGGAGGTGACCGCTACCGATTCGACTGAACGCATGACTGTAGCGACCGGCATCGCCGAAGGTGCGGACGAGGTCGATCACGAAACCGTACTGCCGACCGCCGTGAGCGGCGCTGAAGAGGAGCCCATCTGGCAGGCGGGATATTGCGTTCACGTTGCCTCGTTCGCCCGTCCGACCCGGGCGGACCGCTTCCGCGACGAATTCCTCACGCGCCGTCTGCCGTCCTTCGTCCGGGAGACCGTCATCCACGACGAGGTCTGGTACCGCGTCTATGTCGGTCCTTATATCACTCGCGCCGCGGCCGAATCGGCGCAACGACGGATCCAGACCGATTCCAGTATCAAGTACTCCATGATCGTCGAACTGCGGCATGGCTAGAGTCGGCGACGGCGAGCGGCGCCCGTTACGGGTGGCGCAGTTC
>JAUVBS010000413.1 GCA_030591105.1 bacterium
CGCGGTCGTCCGCGCGAGCGCGGACTAGCTTCGGACGTGACCAAGTTCCGCAAGGTGTGCCGCTGGCTCCACCGCGAGCTGGCGTTCATAGCCGTTGGTCTGACTTTGGCCTACGCCATCAGCGGTGTGGCCGTCAACCACATCGATTCCTGGAATCCCAACTACGAACTGGTGACCGAGCGTTTCACCATTGCGCCGGTGACGCCGGGCCCGGCCGCCGAGGTGATCCCGGCGGTACTGGCGCAACTCGATCTCGACCAGCCGGTCAAGAGCACCTGGCGTGCTTCTCCTGAGCACTTGCGTGTGATCCTCGAAGGCGCCACCTACGAGATCGACCTGCCCAGCGGGCAGGTCGAGCACCGCGAATTTGCGCCGCGGCCGTTCCTGTACGAGGTCAATTTCCTGCACTTGAATCACGGCAAAGGGATCTGGACCTGGATCGCCGATCTGTTTGCCGTGGTGCTCACACTGCTCGCGCTGACGGGAATCTTCCTGGTGAGAGGTCGCCGAGGGCTGGCCGGACGCGGCGGTGTGATGCTCGTCGTCGGTATCGCGCTGCCGATGGCCTACCTGATCTTCGCCAGGTACCTCTGATTCCCGTGCGTGGCGAGCCCGTGGAACCTAGTTCCGACCAGCACGTTCTCGTTACGGAAATAGCTTCGAACGAGCACTAACGCAGTTTGATCAACTTACCGCTGCGGCTGTGGCCACCACCGACGAGCCGGTAAAGATACGTCCCCGCCGCCACGACGCGGTCGGACTCGTCGCGCCCGTTCCAGGCGTAGCTGTGCTCGCCGGCGCCGAGGTATTCACCGCCCAGCCGCGCCACTCGGCGTCCTTTCAAGTCGTAGACTTCCAGGTGGACCGAGGTGGCGGCGCCGAGGCGGAAAGCGAAGTTTACCCGTCCGTCGAACGGGTTGCGATCCGGCCCCCGCAACAGCAATCCGGCTACGTTCGGTTCGGCCACCGCGGTAGGTTGACCGATCTGTAACGTGATACTCACGGTGTCGTTCTCTTCGTTCTCATCGCCAGGCAATTCCGTCCACGCCGTCAAGGTGTATTGCCCCTGGCCGGGTGGTAGCCACGCTTCAGTGTGGATCACCGTGTCGAGCGCCGCAAAAGGCAAATCCCACGACCAGGTCGCGTCGCCGGCATCGCCGACGATGTGGACTGACGCATCGGGAGCGTCGGCGAGACCGAAATTGGTCGCGAGGATACGTACTGGAATCGGTGTGCCGGGTTCGATGTACTGCCCGTCCTCGAGTCCCACGAAACGCAGGATACCGACGTCGTGATCGTGCGGTTGTCCGATCAAGCGATCGACACCCATCTTGGCGACGTAGCTGGTTACCCAGCTCATATCCTCGGTGTCCGGCGCCGTGCTGTCGGCCATGATGCCGCCGTCGTCGTCGGTGTCGTACGACAGCAGAGCGTCCGCGATGGCCACGCCGTTTTGCCAGAAGGTCTCGTCGCCGAGGATGTCCCAGACGGCGAAGTGAGCGTTGCAGTAAGCGACGTTCCACGAGCAGTCCCAGTCGTAGCCCGGTACACTGTACCAGTCCTGCCAGAGGTCGATGTAGCCGGCATTCTCGGTCAGCCAGGCTTCGCCCGCGGCGGGATCGTCGCGGAAGACCGAGTTACACACGCCCCACACCGCGGTGCCGCTACTCATGGCCCAGTATTCGAAACCGAGGTAATTGGGTGGATAGGTGTTGAGCCAATCCAGGACGTCATTGCCCTGGTCGACAGCCGCCGCCATCAGGCTTCCCGAACTCATTGCTTCGGCATACAGGTATAGATTGCCAGCGGCCCAACCTTTCACGAAGGCGTTCAGACGCTGGGTGTAGATGTCACCGGTACCCAGTTCCAGTGAGTGACTGCGGATGTACCCGGCGCAGGTTGCGGCGTAGCTGGCGTACGTATCGTCACCGGTGGCGGCGGCGTACTGCAGCACGGCGGTCAAGCCCCAGGCACAGTTGTGCACGCGGTAGTAGTCATCGCCGGCCGCTCCCTCTTCCTCCCAGGCGGGAAAATTCAGACAGTAGATCCAGGCGGCGGCAACACGCTCGTCGTAGGTGTCGCGTCCGGTCAGCTCGCGGTAGCGGGACCAGCACCAGATCGCCTCGAGGGTGTTGTCGGTCTGAATCACGTCGGCCAGGTCACCGGACTCCGCCTCGATCATGCCGCCGTAATCGGGACCCGACTCGAGCTCTTGCCAGACCGCCAAAAAGCCGACTATCTGGTCGAACTCGCGCAAGTAGTTGAACGGACCGAGCGACGGCGGCATGACCCGCAAGCTACGCGGGCCGCCGTCGAGCCACTCCTGACTCGCCTGTGCCGGGTCCGGTTCCGGAGCGGGGACTGTGGCTTGGACAGCTTGGGCCGTCAGCGCCATCAGCAGGCAGCCGAGAGCGAGATGGCGCAGGACCGAGTTGGTGGGCACACGGAACATCGTCGTCTCCTCCGTCTTGATCCAGGTCACGGTGCTCGCGCAGATTCCCCGGTAGTCTACCACATCTGCGACGGCAGGTGTGGCGATCGATCCGGTCAGTCGCTGTATGGCATCGGCGGCACCTTGCCGCGTAGCCGGGCGTAGACCGCTAGCGCGCCGCGGTGGTGGGCGGTGTGTTCGACGATGGCGCCGACGATC
>JAUVBS010000117.1 GCA_030591105.1 bacterium
GTGCTGATGGCCACCCACGACCCGATCCTCGCGCTGATGGGCGACCGCCGCGTCGTCCTGGGCGGAGGGGCCATGCGCCAGGTGATCGAGCCGACCGAACGTGAGCGCGCCAATCTCACCGAACTGCGCACCATCGACGCCCGCTTGATGGCGTTGCGACACCGCTTGCGTAGCGGCGAGCGGCTGGACGAGATCTGACCGCTTCGCGTTCTTTTCGACCGGGTATTCGGCACTCCTTGCCGGCGATGTGCAATGCCCTGCCCACCCCTGGGTAATCCCTTATCGGCCTTAAATAGCTATTTCAAGCCATATTGGACCTTAGTAGGGGGCTCTTTGGCCTAGGTGCGGATGTTGCCCTTTCAAGGCCGAGATTCTGTCCGATCGTCTGCTACCGTTCCGGTGCGGCCCCTGCCGCGCGGAGGGTATCGGACCTCGATTTGGTTACAATCCGGAGGAGCGATCATGCTGCGCCACAAACCGAACCCGCATCCGTTCTGGACCGGTAGCGTGGTGATCCTGGCGTTGATGCTGCCGCTGACCGCGGCCCTCGCGCAGACCTGTGAGGTGCCGCTGTTCGTGATGCAGGCCGGGGCTGGGGCCAACGTGATGATCCTGGCCGACAACTCCGGATCGATGAACGAAGCGCTCTACCATCCGGGTTACGATCCGCGCGCCACCTACGACGGCCTGTTCCACACCGAGGCGTTCTATTTTGTCGCGTCGGACGGAGAGCGGGCGCCGGTGAACTTCAATCCGGCCTGGCCCGTGACCCCGAACGCGTACCTGATCGATTCGGACAACGGCGAGCGCGGCCGCTACCTGGGCAACTACCTGAACTGGATCTATTTTCACGCCAGCGAAGACCAGCTGCTGGGGCTGCCCCGCACGACCCGTATCCAGGTCCTCAAAGCGGTGCTTTGCGATCTGATCGACGCCACGAGTGCCCGACTGCGGCTCGGTCTGTGTGTTTACCAGAACGACCACTTCGGCAGTATCATCGGCAAGTGCGGGGTCAATGCGGTGTCGCTGAAGGCTCAGGTCAACGGTATCACGGCCAACGCCTGGACCCCGACCGGCGAGGCGATGGAGACGATCCTCGACTACTTCTCCGAAGACGGGCCCAACGCCGTCATCGAGGATTTCTGCCAGTACAACTTCTTGATCGTCGTGACCGACGGTTATCCGACCATGGACCGCGAGGTCAGTGGTTATCTACACGACGCCGACGGTGACGGGAACGATCCCGGCAATTGTGAGAGTATCGGCGCACCCTACAACGATGAGTCACACCACTGCACCGACCACATGGACGACGTCGCCTACTACATGGCGCACAACGACCTGCGGTCTGATCTGACCGACGATCAGATCGTACACACCTACACCATCGGATTTCACATCGACGCACTGTTGCTCGAGGAGACCGCGGTCAACGGCGGTGGACTCTACTTCACCGCCCAGAACGCCGTCGAGTTGCGCTCGAGTATCGAGTGGGCACTGCAGGACATCATCCGGCGGATATCCTCCGGTTCGGCGGTGGCGGTGGTCGCGAGCGAACGCGGTACCGACGACCGTCTGTTCCGCGGCAAGTTCATGCCGGTCTCTTGGGACGGTTATCTCGAGGCCTACGATCTGCCCTACAATCCGGGTGACACTCCGGTGTGGGAAGCGGGCGACCTGCTGTCGCAACGAGCTTCGAGCGACCGTCAGATCATCACCGCTCTCGGCACCGCGGTCTACCCGTTCATTCAGGGTAACGCGGACGATCTGTGGCTTCAGATGGGTGCGGTCAACGAGGACGAAGCGGCTGCGTTGATCCGCTGGGGCCGCGGCGAGGACGAAACCGGCTTGCGCGACCGCGGCGGTTGGAAGCTGGGCGACATCATCCACTCGACTCCGGTGGTCGTCGGTGCGGCGACGCAGTTCTCCCCGGAGGAGAGCTACCAGGAGTACTTCGTCCAGACCGTTGCGCGACAGAAGATGATCTACGTCGGCGCCAACGACGGCATGCTCCACGCTTTCAACGCCGACAACGGACGCGAGGCGTGGGCCTTCGTGCCTGAATTCGCTCTGCCAGTGTTCAAGGATATGGCCGATTCGAGCTACTGCCACCGCTACACCTGCGACGGCACCGTGACCGTGCGCGATGCCAAGATCGGTACGGCCTGGCGCACCATCTTGATCGGCGGCGGACGCCAAGGCGGTGCGGGCTATTTCTGTCTCGACGTGACCCAGCCGTACAATCCGTTGCTGCTGTGGCAAACGACGCTACCCGGTGGGGTGCCTTTCTCCTCCGAAGCCGAGATCGTGACGATCAACAGCCAGAGTGTCGCCGTGATCGGGTCGGGGCTCGACGTTCTCAACGGTGAGGCTCACCTCTTCGCCTACGATGTGTTTACCGGAACGTTACTGGGTGACCTGTTGCTGAGCGTCGACGCACGGAGCCGCAACAAGGCGACGATGCCCGAGGTCGTCGACATTGAGCTCGACGGTGAGTCCGATCTGGTCTACGTCGGGGACCTGCTCGGGAACCTGTGGCGCATCGACTTGAACCATTCGACCAGTCCGGGCATGTGGTCGGTGACCCAGTTCTTCACCGACGATCGCCCGATCACCGCCTCACCAGTGGCGGCTTACGGTTTGAACGGCTCGGTGAACGTCTACTTCGGCACCGGCGCGTATCTCGAAGAAGACGATATGATGACCAGCGAGCAGAACAGTTTCTACTGCCTGTTCGACCGCCACGGTGGTAGTTCGCTCAATCGCCGCGACCTCGCCGACCAGACGAACGGTGGCGGCGAGATCGGTAACGACCAAGGCTGGTTCGTCGACTTGTGGCACGAGGCCGGCGAGCGCGTCACCGAGCAGGCCGTGGTCGTGGCGCAGACGGTATACTTCACCGCCTATGCCCCGACCCAGACCGCCTGCGTGTCCGGTGGCACGTCCTGGTTGTACAGCATGACCTATGACACCGCCGATGTGCCCGATACCGAGGACGACGAAAGCTCGGGCGTGCGCGATGTGTTGATCGGCGATGGCATCGCCTCGCGGCCGGTGGTCGACATCGCCCACTCCAACGTCGTCATCCAGGCCAGCGATGCGACGATCCACATCGAGGACATCCCGGCGGTATTCTTCAGTCTTGTCGTGCGCTCGTGGCAGGAGAATTACGACTTTGTCACCGAGCCGCCGCAATGATAGACCGCGACGCAAACGCGGCCGGGCGGAGCACGCCTGGCCGTACGGAAAGGGAGGCGCAGTCATGTTGAATCACCACCCACGTAAGGCGACCGGATTGTCCGCCTGGCGCGGCCTGGCCCTGCTGGTGGCGGTCCTGGTGGCTGTGATCGCTATCGCACCGGCCCAGACGCAGGCGGGCTGGTTCAGCAAGAAAAAGAAGCAAGATGACGAGCAGAAGCAGCCGCATCGATTCGAGAAGCACCCGGACATGCGGTATCTCGTCGGCACACTGACGCGTGGCGGCCTGAACGGCTGGCAAGTCAACGGTGTCGACGTGGCGATCCAATCGTCGACCAAGATCACGACCCAGGATCAGAGCCGCAGCAACTACTCGCCGCTGCGCGAGGGTCGTGAGGTCATCCTCATGGGTAGCCAGTACGCCGGCCAGATGGTCGTACGCCAGGCCATCGTCCTGAAGCCCGACCGGCAACTGCCGGCCTACAACAACAAGGAACAGATCGTCTGGAGCGAGTCCGACCACACCGTCGGCGAGGGCACGGGTCCTCTGTAGACCGGATCGCCTGTTGATGCCCGGTTGCCACTGTGGCCGGGACGAATATCCAGCGCGGGGGCCCGCGAATAGCCCCCGCGCTGTTTTTTAGCTCCTTGCCATTTGGTGTGGGCGCTATTTGGTGTGGGCGCTATTTGGTGTGGGCGATACGATCCCGAGATACCACAACCCCGGACTGTCCCGTTGCTCCACCAATCGAAGACCCCCCGGGGCCCCCCCGAAAGATCAAAGGATGTTGCTTTACTTGTCTTGGTGTCGTCCGTCTTGGCATCATCCCTCGTCGAGGTATTTCCCACGCGAGCATGATCGGCCCGATGATCGCGGGCCTGCGGCCAATGCCTTTGCACCGACCGCTTTGCACCGATCGCTTTGCACCGACCGTTCGGCTTGGTAAGCTGGCATCCGTTGTGACGGGCGCACTGCCGAGTCTCAACTGAAGTTGTACCATCTGAGTTGTACCAGCTGAGATCTACCAGCTGAGGAGCTAGGATGCCGACGAATTCCCCGAAGTACGAGATGTCGCTGGCGGGCGGACCCGAGGGGTCGTCACGGCCCACGCCGCCGGCGGTCGGTTTCGTGGGCTGGTCCGGCTCCGGCAAGACCACCTTGATCGAGCAAGTGATCGCCGGGCTGACGGCCCGCGGCTACCGGGTCGGTGCGTTGAAGCACGACGCGCATCGTTTCACCATCGATGTACCGGGCAAGGACAGCTACCGCTTCACCGCGGCCGGCGCGGAGGCGACGTTGATCGTCGCGGCGGACAAGCTGGCGCTGCTGCGGCGTCATACCGTGGAGCCGTCGCCGGAGGAATTGGTCGCCACCTACTTTTCGGATGTGGACATCGTCGTCGTCGAGGGATTCAAGCAGAGCTCGCTGGCCAAGATCGAGGTGTACCGGCCGGCTCTCGGCCGCGGGTTGATCGCCACGACAGAAGGGCACCTGGCCAACCTGATCGCCGTGGCCAGCGACGAAGCTCTGTCCGGTGCGTCGCTGCCGGCCGCCGAGCGGCTGCCGGCCAACGAGCTACTGCCGGCCAACGACCTACTGCCGGCCAACCTGCCGATTCTCGATCTGAACGACCCCACATCCGTGGTAGACTTCCTCGTCCGTAAGTTCCTCAGCGCGGGTGACGATCCGTAGCCGGATCGAACCGGCAACGTACGGGCCTTGGCGATCGCACGGTCGGTTTCGCCGCAATTGGTTCTCGAAGCTCTCGGTGGGAGGTACTCGTGCCCAGCAACCATTTCGACGATGAGGGCCGCGCCTGGATGATCGACGTCAGCGATAAGGAGCGGACTTTGCGCTCCGCCGAGGCCGAGACCTCGGTGCAGCTGGGTCCGGAACTACTGGCGCGGGTAACTGCGCGCACGGTGGGCAAGGGAGATGTGCTCGGAGTTGCGCGGCTGGCCGGTATTGGTGCGGTGAAGCGGACTCCGGAGCTGATTCCGCTGGCCCATCCTCTGTCGCTGCAACACGCAGCGGTCGAATTCGTGACCGATACTCGAGAGGGCAGTGTTCGTGTGCTGTGCCGTGTGCGGGCCCACGAGCGCACCGGCGTCGAGATGGAGGCCATGGTCGGCGCCTCGGTCGCGGCACTGGCTATCTACGACATGTGCAAGGGGGAGGACAAGGGCATCACCATCGGTCCGACGCGTTTGCTCTGGAAAGAAGGGGGCAAGAGCGGAACCTACCGACGGGAGGGAGACGGGTGAGCCGGGCACCGGAGGACCGTAATCTCGTCGCCGCACTGCTGGTTCTGAGCGACCGCTGCGCGCGCGGTGAGCGGACCGACACGAGTGGCCCCGCTCTGGTCGAGTGGTTGGCTGAGAGGGGCGTCGTCGTCGGTGCGTTCGAACTGCTGCCGGACGATCGTCCACGCATCACGGCGTTACTACGCGGGTGGTGCGACGATGGTCAGTTCGACCTGATCCTGACCTGCGGCGGGACCGGCGTCGCGCCCCGCGACGTCACACCGGAAGCGACGACCGATGTCGTCGATCGGCTCATTCCCGGCCTCGCCGAGTTGATGCGTTTGCGCAGTCTCGACCAATCACCGCACGCCGCTCTGTCGCGTGCGATCGCCGGCGTACGGGGCCAAACGCTCGTGCTGAATCTGCCCGGTAGCCCGCGCGCCGCGCTCGAGAATCTCGGGGCCGCTTGGCCTGCCGTCGGCCACGCCGTGGCGAAGATCCAGGGCGACCCGTCGGATTGTGGTCAGACAGTTGACCAGCCGCCCGACCAGCTTGCTACCACCGCTATCACCGCTACCACCGCTACCACCGGACCGGGTGTGCCACTAACAGAAGTGACGGCTGCGATCCTGGCGGGCGGCCATTCGCAGCGTATGGGGCAGGACAAAGCGCTGCTTCGGTATGGCGACGGCAAGTTGATCGAAGCAATCCACGCGGTATTGGCGCGACTCTTTCGGGAAGTTCTCATCGTCGCCAAGCAACCGGAACTCTATCGGTTCTTGCCTGCCCGCGCGGTTACCGACGCACTATCTGGGGACGGACCGCTGGTCGGTATCCACGCGGCGTTACAAGCGGCAAAAACGCCCTTTGTTTTTGTGGTGGGCTGCGATATGCCGTCTCTACAGCCGGGCCTGATCCGTGATCTGGCGGGCCGGCCGCGCAATTACGACGTGGTGATCCCTGCCCTGCAGGACGATCAATTCGAACCGTTGCACGCCCGGTATTCGACCGCCTGCCTGCCGGAGATCGAGTCGGTGTACCGCGACGGTCCGTGCGCCGTGCCAGCTTTCTTCGACCGCGTGCAGACGCTCATCGTGTCGCGGACGGAGCTCGAAGCGCGGGACCCAGAGCTCCAGTCTTTCCGCAACGTCAACACGCCAGAGGATATCGCTGGGCTGGAAAATTGAAGCGGTAGTCTTACGCACCCCGAATCGATTTGGCCCTCCGGTGCGGCAACGACGAGGACTCCCGGGGGGTCCTGTCATACCCGCGCCAGCAACTTTCGCATCATGACGACCTTCGCATCACGACGATCTTCGCATCGAGACGACCTTCGCATCAAGACGACCTTCGCATCA
>JAUVBS010000214.1 GCA_030591105.1 bacterium
GACGGGATGTCCCGGTACTAACCTTGCATTAACTCCTCAGTAGCGTGGTTTTCCGTGCGCTTTGCACGCACGGCATTGCCTTTGCGCCGTGTTCCCAGCCCAGATCGGTACTGCTGCGGGATCAGGTGCGCCCCGCAATTCAGGAGGACCTCAAGATGTCCGTGAAAAAGTTGACGTTGATCCTCGGCATGGCGTCGCTGGCGTTGATGGCGGTTGGTTGTAGCGACGACGATCCCGTGTCGCCGCAGGAAACCGTGCTGACCGGTGACATGGCCGAGGACTGGACCACCGACGCCCTCAGTATGATCAGTGAGATGTCCACGTCGGTGACCGATTGGGCCGAGTCTGATTTCTCCGGTCTGAGCCAGAACAAGAGCGAAGTATACCCCGAATGGGACCCAGACCAGCAGGCTTACGTCTACGCGTACGAAGTCACCGAGAGCGAGCCGCCCAACAGCTGGGAAGTACGGGTCAATCTCTGGCTCCAGTATCGTGACGACGGTACCCCGGTACAGTACCCTCTGGGTGCCGATGAGATGGAAGCGCAAATGACCAGTGGCATGACCGTGCATACCGAGGGCGAGGATGGCATCTTCGACCTGGATTACGATCTCGCCACGAACATGACGGTGACCAACCTGGATACCGACCTCTACAACGTCGTCGGTACCGGTTCGACCGTCGTGGACGCTTCGCGCGTCATGGATCAACAGAGCGAAACCGTGCATTTCGCCATGAGCTGGGAGATGGATCTGACGGTATCGCCTAGCGGGTGTCCCTCCGGGACCGCCGTGGTGCACGCTGGTGGATTCAATCTTCAGGCCGTCTACGATGGCGTGGGCGGTGTGAGCTGGACCCTGGTCGGTCCCGATTACGAGGCCACGGGTGAGGACGTTCTCGATTGTGTCGTGGTGCCCTAGACTACGCTCGAGAAGCAATGGACAGCAGGAGGCCGGCCCGACGGGGGCCGGCCTCGCTTTTTGTTGGTGTACTACCGAAATTGTTGGTGTGCTACCGAAACCAGGCCGCGCAAGCTCAGTCGAGGAATGACCGGCCGAACGACTTGACCGTCAGCACGGGGCAAGGGGCCCGACGTACCACCTTCTCGGTGACGCTGCCGAGCAAGAAATGCTGCAGGCCGCCCAGGCCGTGGGTCGCGATGACGATCAGGTCGCTACCGTCTTGCTCGGCGAAGCGGACGATCTCGCTGACCGCCTTACCCTCGCTGACGTGGTATTCGGCCGGCACCGGCGGACCGGAGGTCGCGTCGAACCAGGCGGCGAGGTGCTGGCGGCAGCGGACCGGCAATTCGGGGTCGAGCTGCGTCAACGTAGACTTGCCCACCGCGTAGAATGAAGGGTGTATGACCTGCTCGACCACGTGCAGCAGCTGCACGCTGGCACCCACCGCGGCAGCCAGATACTTCGCGTTGGCCAGGGCGCGTTGGGCGTGGTCCGAGAAATCGACCGGCACGAGGATCCGCTCGACGGCGCTGATCAGTTGCGGCTCGGTGCGTTCACGGACGGTCAGCACCGGGCATTCACAGCGGCGTACGACCTGCTCGGCGACGCTGCCGAGCAGTAGCTGGCTCGGGCCGCGCCGCCCATGGGTTCCCATCACCACGAGATCGCTGTTGTGGTCTCGCGCGTAGGCCAGAATCACGTCCGCCGCGGAAACTCCTCGCTTTTGCTCGATGACGAGCCGAGGTGCCTGCTCGTCGCGGCCGGTCGCGCCGGCCAGGCGCTCCGCCGCGATTTCTTGCCAAAGCCGAACGACCTCTTCCTCGCATTCGGCCAGCTGTGCCGAGGCTCGCTCTGGATCGTAAGCGTGCAGCACGACCGCATGTAGCAAGTGCAGCTCGGCATCGTTGCTGCGGGCGAGATCTAGGGCCACGGCGAGGGCTTGGTCGGCGCACGCGGAGAAATCGGTTGGAAAGAGGACTCGGTCCAGGCGTTTCACACTACGACCTCTAGAAGGTGATTTGAGCACCCAGCTTCGCCGTCTCCGTCGTCAACGGAGTCTCCGAATCGAACGGCCAGTTCATCCGATCTTTCATGCCGAGATAAAAGCCGTAGGACACGGCGGTCTTCAGGGCGAAATAGAGCAACGGACCGAGGGCCGGACTGGTGTCGATGATGCTCTCGGCGAAGGTCGTGATCATACCCTGGACTCCGTACTGCAGCATGGCACTGCCCAACCAAGGCCAGAATACAGTGCGGGGCAAGATCACCGCGGCCTCGACCGATGCGATGGCTGAAAGGGATCCGAACAACTCGATCTTGGCGCCGGCTTCGGCCAGGGTGCCGAAACGGTAGGCATCCTGGTAGCGCTCGAGGATACCGAGGTCGGCGTCCGAGAGGCTATCCGGCGGGGCGAAATCCATCTTCGTCCAGTTCAGCGCGTTCTGGTTGTAGAGCAACAGCCCGATCGGACCCAGCTCGTAACCGTAACCGAGACGATTGCCGAACCCGAAGCGCGTGAACTCACTGGTGACCTCGTCGGGCGTGGCCTCTTCAAAAGGGTACCATTCGGACTTGCCGTAGGCTCCGAACAGGTAGCGCTCGTCGAGCGAGACGACGATCCCCTTGTGTTGGGCGGTCTCGGAATAGCCGAGCTTTCCTTCCCAAACGCCGAGGGGGGCGAATTCACCGGTGAAGAGCTCTTGGCCCGGTTGACTGAGGCCGAAGGAGGCTTCAAGAAAAGGGCGGAAGTCGCCGCCGGTAATCCATTCGAAGGGGTTGTCCGAGTCTTGATAAGTGGAGTCTTGAGCCAGAGCCGGCGATCCGCTCAATAACGGACAGCAGATCGCGATCGCACAGATTATAACTCGCTTGGTCATGACTTCGTGCCTCGTCGATTGGAGTCGTGACGATGGGTCGATTTGACTCAGTATAACCCAAGCCAGGCAAATGATGAAGGTGTTCTGTGCCGTCTATTTGGCGAGCATGATCTTGTGGCTCTGTCGCCCGGTGCCGGCGCGTAGTTGCACCAGGTAGACACCGCTGCCCAGGCGCCGCCCGGACGCGTCGCGGCCGTCCCACTGCACGGTCGTCTGGCCGGCATCGAAGCTGCCGCTGGCCAGGATTCGTACCAACCGGCCGTCCAGCTGGTAGATGGCCAGCTCGCCCGCGCTGGCGGTCGCCAGTGTGAATGAGATCACCGTCAGCGGATTGAACGGATTGGGATGGGCGGACAGATGATCGATGCCGGCCGGCACGCCGCCGTCGGCGATACCCGTCGACGAACCGTGCATCTGAGCCTGAACCGCGATCACGTTGGCGTTGGTGCCGTCTCCCTCGAAAGTGTCGAGCAGCGTCTGGGTCGCGAGATCGATAACGTAGATCGGGTCGCTCGACGGATTATCGATGCGGCCGCCGGCAACGAACGCCCAGCCCTGGTCGTCCAGGATGTCCACGTCGCGTGGGTCGGCTCCGCTGTCCACCGCAATCACGGTTGTCGCGCCGCTGGCCGTATCGATCAGGTCGATCTCGTGGCTGTCTTCACAAGCGACAACCAGCATCGCTCCGTCGCCCGTGATATCAATGCCCCAGGGGTCGTCGCCCACCGGATAGGAGGTCACGACGGTCAACGTGGCGCGATCGACGACGTGCACCAGATCTTCGCCGCGATCGGTCACATAGATGGACTGACCGTCGGGCGCGACCACCAACTGCCAGGGGCTGTCGCCGATAATCACCTGCCGCAGGACCTCGCTACCGTCCGCAGCGATCTCGTAGAGGATATCGCCGTACCAGTCGACGAGATAGAACTGCCCGCTGACCGGATCGAGTGCGACGTTGCCGGCACCGAGGTAAGCGGTCGGGATCGGCAGCGAGCTGGTCACTGTGTAATTCGCCGTATCGATCAGATCGAGAACCTCGTCGTCGCGTGAGCTGACCACTGCCAGGCTACCGTCGTTGGCGAAGGCGATGCTGATGGGGTACTCCGACACGGTGATGCGTTGGGTGATGGTGTTCGTCGCGCGGTCGATCACCACGATGCCGTCGCCCGAAGCGCCGACGAACCAGACCTCGCTGCCGTCCGGTGTGATGGTCGCGTCGTACGGATAATTGGCCTCCGGTAGCAGGTCGATGGCATTGCCGGTGGCGAACGTCGTCACATCGAACGGGAAGCAGTCGTCGGAGGTCGAACTGCCGACGAAGCCGTCGCTCAAGCTGCTCGGGTCTGCGGCAACCGGCGCGGCGGACAGGAAAAACACGGCGAGCAAGCAGATCTGTACGACGAGATAGACCGCGGCGGGCCGCAGAGTCGACGCCTTTGGCAGAGGCGAGTGTGGCTTGTTCATGATCGGGCCTCCGGATCAAGGGCCATCTTACATTTGCTCAATAATGTGAATGAAGTATCGCACGCCAGCGCGCTCCATGTCTACTCTACCGTCGCGGCATCTCGCCGATTCGTTTATCTTGGCGCGGAATAACGTGCCCACGAAGTCGCGCGTCGCGTCCGTATCCGATTATTTGATATGATGTTATATAGCAGAAGTGACGCCACGCTAGGGTCAGTTACCGTGGCTGCGAAGTTGACCGGGTACGGCCACGCCCGGCGGCTGCGCCGCGGCAGCTAGCGGCCGTGCTC
>JAUVBS010000340.1 GCA_030591105.1 bacterium
GACATGCTCGATTTCTACGACGAGCGTGAGGACTAGGCACTACCGCCAGTATGAAAAGGCCCCCCGGGGGGCCTTATTTGACGAGCACCATCCGCCGCATCGCCACGTACTGGCCGGCCTGCAACCGGTACACATAGGTCCCCGATGCCATCTGACGACCGTCGTCGTCCCGACCGTTCCAGGTCACCTCGTGCGTACCGGCCGACAACGGCCGTTGTAGCAGCGTCGCCACCTTGCGGCCGTCCACGCCGAAGACCGTCAGCTGCACCGGACCGGCGTCAGGCACCATGAACGAGATGGTCGTCTGCGGGTTGAACGGGTTGGGATGGTTCTGGCCCAGCACGAACAGCGGCCGTGCCGGAGCATCGCCGTCGCCAGGTGCCGCGGTGGCCTGCCCGACGAAGACCTCGATGGAGAAGTCGTCGATGGCCGCTTCGACCAGGGTCGGGAGGTTCAGGTCACAGGCCACATAGCGGAACTGGACCTGGTCCGTCAAAGCGATCAAATCGGTCAATTCGATGGTCACGCGCTCCCACCAGTTGCGCATGTTCGTGATCCGTTCCAGCTCGCTCCAAGTGGCGCCGCCGTCATCGGAGATCTCGACCACGAAATCGTCGAGGGTACTCGCCGAGACGCCGTACCAGCGCCAATACGTGACGAAGGCCCGTGTGCCACCCGCCAGGTCGAAGAGAGGACTGACCAGCGTGGTGCAACCGTTGTCGACATCGTTTTCGCTCGCCGGGGCACCGGGGTCGGCGTTGCCGGTCACGAAGCACTTCACACCCGGCGCCGGGGTGTGGTCGTCGTCCGGCTGGATGGCCCGATCACCGCTGTCCCAGGTCCCGACCGGATCGTCGCGTATCCACAATCCGGAGTCCGCGTCGTCCGACGTTACACCCATCTGCCACGCCTCATCACCCGGATCCTCCATCTCGTAGGCGTACACCTCTTCGGTGATGAACAACGACAGCACTGTCTGGGGAGCGTTATCGGGATAGACGCTCATCAAACCGATCCCGTCCTCAGCCTCGACGTAGAAGTCGATGCGGGTGTGCGCCGGCTGGCCCGGAATCCCGGCAGTATAGACCTCGCCACCGAAGGTCATCGGCAGCATCTGCCACGATCCGTTACCGAGCCGGTAGTGCAACCTCACCGCGGCGATCGTGCTGTAATCGACCACCTCGGCCGCGATCACGTAGGGACCGACGGTATCCGGTGTCGATACCGGGTCGGACACCTGCAGGAACTGCGGACCGGCGATGTCGGTCAGTCCAAAGTCCATCATCGTGGTCTGGTCGCCGACGACCTCCACCGTGGTCGTGAAGTCCGCGAAACCCACGGCGCTGACGACCACGTCGTAGACATCGGGCGCCGCCAGACCGCTGTAGAACCCGGTCTCGTCCGACTCGAAGCTGTAGCCTCGTTCGGCCAGGCTCACCTCCGCACCGGGGATCGGTGCGTCCTGGTAGCTGGCGTTGCGTACGTAACCCTCCAGACGCCCGAAGCCCTGCACGGCCAGTTCCACCGCAGCCAGCGCGTCGACGAAGCCGTGGCCGTAGGTGTTGTCCTCACCGGAGTCTCCCTCGTCGCGGGCCGTCGTCATCAAGATCTGCTTGATGGTGTCGACCTCGAGGTCCGGGTTGGCCTGGCGCAGTAATGCCACGATGCCGGCCACATGCGGTCCGGCCATGGACGTACCGCTGTTATTGCCGTAATTGCCGCCCGGTATCGACGAGTAGACGTTCACCCCAGGAGCGACGACCTCCGGCTTGATCAAATTCTCGGGTGGCACATCGGTACAGAGGCTCGGGCCACGGCTGGAAAAATCTGCGATCGGATACGGCCAGTCGTAGTCGGTGGCGTCGACCGCGCCGACGGAGAAACAGTTGTATATCGTGGAGGCCCGATCCGGTGGCGAACGCAGAGTGAAGCGCGCGGGGCCTTCGTTGCCGGCCGACCAGGTGGTGACCACGCCGGCGGCTTCGCAGTTGTCGATTACATCCCACCACCGGTTGTCGCAAGCAGGGTAACCGCCGATATCCTCGTTGACGCCCCAGGAGTTCTGCACCACGTCGGGCACATCATCGACGGTAAAGGGGTCGCCATCAGGATCGGTGAACCACTGGAAGCAAAGGAGAATGTCGTTGTCGAAATCGGGGTTGACGCCCTGATCGATGGCGTTCGCAGCGATCCACTGCGCTCCCCAAGCCACACCGATCGTATCACCCGGCGCAACGCCGGTCATGGTCCCGGTCGTGTGGGTGCCGTGACCGCCGAAGTCGTGCGGTGTAGTCGTACCGTTGTCCAGAACGTCGAGCCAGCACTCCGCGTGGGGATGGAAGTTGCCGCGCCAGCGACTGGCCAACGCCTGGTGAGTGCCGTCGACGCCGGTGTCGAGACTGCCGATCAGGCGTCCAGCACCGGTATAGCCGTACTGCTCCCAGACCTCGGGAGCCCGGATGGCGTACAGACCCGGCGTGATACCGATGTCGCGCGTGCCGTCTTCGTTCAGCTCGGCATCCGAACCGAAACCGAGACCATCATCGCGGCTGACCGGTGCGATCAACTCCACGCTGAAGTTCAGCTCGACGGCCGAGACGTCTGGCCGCGCCGCGATCCGCTCGATCTCGGTCTTGCTGGCGAGCATCACCACGCAGTTGGTGATCCAGTAACTCGTGTAGCCGACCACCCCGCCGTCGCGCTGCTTCGCCGCCAGTTCAGTCAGCAGCGGAGCCTGCGCACGGGTCGCATCCTGTAGCGCGAGAACGACCTCGCGATGCCGATGAGCACGGGTCACACCGCGGTCGGTAAGATCGGCCGAGATCTGGGCCACGAGGGCCTGATCTTCCAGGTGGACGATCACGCTGATCGCGTCGTCGGCCCCGGCCCGATCGAGCTTCAGTTGCAAGTTCGGATGGATCTCACCGGCCTGGACCGCTCCAGCACAAAACAGCAATCCGACCAGGACACACGCGTTAAGCAGTTTCACGACGCTCTCCTTACTTCTGTATGGGCGCGATAACTCTCGACTAATGATTATACCACATACAGAGAGGGAGGTCTGTGACCGATTGCCGCAAATATCCGATTATACCCTCAAAAACCCACCTTCTCACTTCGGCCCAGCATTCTCGCATACCGGTCGAGTATTCTCGCACTTCGGCCCAGCACTCTCGCATATCGGCCCAGCACTCTCGCACATCGGCCAAGTATTCCCGCATATCGGCCAAGTATTCCCGCATATCGGCCAAGTATTGC
>JAUVBS010000247.1 GCA_030591105.1 bacterium
ACCGGTCCAGCGGGCCGAGTCACGGCCGAAGACGTCCACGGTTTCGCTGCCGGCGGACCGTCCGCACCGGCAGCAGCGCCCGCACCGGCCGCCGCAGCGGCGACTACCGCCGCCGGTCACGTCACGGCCAAGGGCGTCCGTGACGACCAGGCGTTCGCCGAGTTCGCCGCACACGCCGCTGCGACCATCCCGTTCCTCGAACTCGAACCGTTACCTGATTTCAGCCATGAGGGCCCCGTCGAGATCGAGCCGTTGCGTTCGATCCGCCGCAAGGTCGCACGCAAGATGGTCACCAGCATGACGCTCATCCCCCACGTCGCGCACATGGACGAGGCCGACGTGACCGAGCTGGACGGCTTCCGCGTCCGCGAGAAGGAGCGGCGCAAGGGCGGCAGTGGCGGCAGTCTGACTTTGCTGGCCTTCGTGATGAAAGCGGTGACCGCCGGCCTGCGCAGCGCGCCGTCGTTCAACGCCAGCCTCGATCCGTTTCGCGAAGAGATCGTCTACAAGCAGTACTACAACATCGGATTTGCGGCCGACACCGGCCGCGGCCTCGTGGTGCCGGTGGTGCGTGAGACCGACCGCAAGAGCATCGTCGAGCTGGCCGACGAGATCGCGCAGACAGCGGCTTTGGCCCGTGACGGGAAATTGACGGCCGACCAGATGCGCGGCGGCACCTTCACCATCACCAACATCGGTCCGCTGGGCGGTACGGCGTTGCTGCCGACGATCAACTACCCCGAGGTGGCGATCCTCGCCATGGGCAAGATGCAGGAAAAACCGGTGGTGCGCGACGGGGAGATCGTCGTGCGCAAGATGCTACCGTTGACCCTGGCGTTCGACCACCGCATCGCCGACGGCGCCGACGCGGCCCGTTTCGTGGGTGAACTGGTCAGGCAGCTCTCGGACCCCAACCTGTTGTTGCTGGAAACCTGATCGGTAATGCTGCTGGCGACCGCGCGGCAACCGCCGACGCGACGCCAACCGCCGGACACCGGAGCCAGAGGAGTAACGCCATGGTGATGGGAAGCCTGCGCGAAGAGACCGAAGTCGTGGTGATCGGTAGCGGACCCGGCGGCTACGTGGCGGCCTTGCGCTTGGCGGATCTCGGCAAGGAGGTGCTCCTGGTCGAGGAACGCGCACGTCCGGGCGGTACCTGTCTGCTCGAGGGCTGCATCCCCTCGAAAGCATTGATCAACGCCGTGGAGATCAAAGAGACGGCGCTCGCCGCGGCGAAGCTCGGCTTGACCTTCAGCGACGTCGTACTCGATGCCGACAAGCTGCGGGCGTGGTCCGACAGCATCGTCGACGGACTCTCGCAAGGCATCGGCGCGTTGCTCAAACGGCGTGGCGTCGAACTGGTACACGGCCGTGCCCGCTTGACCGGCAGCAACAGCCTCGATCTCGAAGGTGCCGAGATAAGCGGCATCGATTTCGACAAGTGCATCATCGCCACCGGTTCGGCGCTGAACCGTCTGCCCGACGGCATCGTCTCGTCGGTCTGGTCGAGCGCCGACGCCCTGAAGTTGCCATCCGTCCCGGAGAGCCTGCTCGTGGTCGGCGGCGGCTATATCGGCCTGGAGATGGGGCTGGTCTACCAGGGCCTCGGTTCGCAGGTGTCGGTGGTCGAGTTTTTCCCCCGCCTGTTGATGGGAGCCGACTTCGACCTGGTCGAGATCATGGTACAGCAGGTCACCAAGCGCCTCACCGAGATCATGGTCGATTCACGCGTACTGGCGATCAAGGAAGTCGACGGCGGCGGTTACGACGTGACCATCGAGCACGCGGGAGAGACCGTTTCTCGTCACTACGCGCAGGTACTGGTGGCCATCGGCCGGCGTCCGAACACCGAGGATCTGGGTCTCGAAAACACCGGTGTCGTGGTCGACGAGCACGGCGTGATCGCCACCGATGCGGAGTGCCGTACCGACGATGCGAACATCTTCGCCATCGGCGATGTCGCCTCTGGCCCGATGCTCGCACACAAGGCGAGCCGCGAGGGTAAAGTAGCCGCGGAGGTGATCGCCGGTCACCAGGCCTCCTTCGACAACCGGGCCATACCGGCCGTCGTATTCACCGACCCGGAGATAGCGTGGGCCGGCCTTACCGAGCGAGAAGCAGAGCAGGAAGGCACCGCAGTCAACGTCGGACGCGTCCCACTCTCGGCCCTCGGACGCGCCCGCACCCTCGGCCGCACCGACGGCCTGGTGAAGATCATCTCCGACCCCGACACCAATCTCGTGCTGGGCATCGGCATGGTCGGACCGATGGCCAGCGAGCTGATCGCCGAAGGCACCCTGGCCATCGAAATGGGTGCGACCCTCGAAGACCTGATGGTCACGATCCACCCCCACCCGACCCTGTCCGAAGCGATCATGGAAGCGGCGGAGGTGGCCGCCGGCACAGCGGTCCACATCCACCGGCCCCGTCAAAAGTAACGGCCGCCATCGCCATGAATATCGGTCCCTACGATCTGGACGACACGCTGCTACCAGCCGCCCGTGACACGGGCACTCCCCAGCTCGCGCTCTACCAGTACGACCGCGTCGCCGTGGTCGTCGGCCGTGGCGGCAACCCACAGCGGGAAGTCGATCTCGCCGCGGCCGCGCGTAGCGGCGTTCCGGTGCTCAGACGACCCGGTGGCGGTTGCGCCGTGGTTCTGGATCGGGGCAATCTCGTGGTCTCGCTGGCACTGCCGCTGCCGGGTCTGGGCGCCATCCGCAGCGCATTCAATGCGATCAGCGACTGGATGATCGCCGGTTTGAGCGCCTGCGGGGTCAGCCCGGTAACGCAACGGGGCATCTCCGACCTCGCCGTAGCCGACCGGAAGCTGGGCGGCTCTTGCATCTACCGCACGCGCGGCCTGCTCTACTACTCCAGCACGCTGCTGGTCGCACCAGATCTCACGCTGATCGATCAACTTTTACCGCATCCGGTGCGCGAACCGGACTACCGCCGTGGACGACCACACCGGGAATTCTTGACCAGTCTGGCCGAAATGGGCATCGCAAACGATCCACAGGAGTTCCGCAGTGGCCTGGAACCTGCCCTACGACAAGAACTTACCGCACTATGGACCACTTGCCGCGGTTTTATACTGACCGAGACTGCCTAAAACTCAAAATTGTGCTAGTATTGTGCGGGGGTTCGGTGCCGGCTACTCTGGCTAGCACCTGTATTCAGTCGTCGGTGCCGGCCCCTATCTCGACCAGGGAGCCGCCAACCGATGAACACCAGCGTCAAAGCCGACCCTGCGACGAGCCGCATCTTCATCGTCGACGACCATCCCTTGGTCCGGTCCGGCTTGAAGGCGTTGCTCGAGCGCGAGCCGATGCTCGAGGTCTGCGGCGAGGCCGAGGACGTCGCCGGCGCCCTGGCCGCGATAACCACGATGGCCGCGATGGCCGATAGTCGGCCGCACCTCGCCTTGATCGATATCACCCTCAAACGGAGCAACGGGCTCGAACTGGTCAAGGAGATCGGGGCCAAGCACCCCGAGGTCAGAATCCTCGTGATCAGCATGCACGACGAAGCGTTATACGCAGTGCGCGCGCTGAAGGCCGGTGCCCACGGCTACATCATGAAGCGGGAAGCCAACGAACGTATCGTCGCCGCGATCCGCAGCGTGCTCGAGGGGAATATCTATTTGAGCGACGCGATGACGCGTTCAGCGGTGGATCAGTTCGGCCGCGGGGCCGCTGCTTCTTCACCAACGGATCTACTCAGTGACCGGGAACTGGAACTGTTCCAGCTCACCGGCCGGGGCAAGGAAATCGCCGAGATTGCCCGGATCATGAGCATCAGCCCGCGGACCGTCGAGGTGCACCGCTCGCACATCAAGAAGAAGCTCCAGCTCAAGACTGCGACCGAGATCTTTCAGAGCGCCTACGAATGGTTGCGGGAGTCCGGGTTGAGGCCGTAGGGCGGCTAGTCTAATGTCTTGGTAATGGGGGCGTTCGCCGCCACCTCCTGTGGCGACTCACTCCGCACTACGGCTCCTCCGCCCTCCTGGCTGCGGAGCCTTCGTGAGGCCCCATTACCAAGACATTAGACTATCCGCCCCAGAACTCACGCCCGGACCGGGTGCGGGGAGATATGGAACCGTTAGTGCAGAGCTCCTTCCCACGCTAGATCTGAACCGTCGGCTGGGCGGCCGAGCTGATCCCACAGGATTTCGGCGACCAAGCGCATACCCAGCACCACTGCACGTTCGTCGGGGTCGAAGTCCGGGCTGTGGAGCGTCATGGCCTGGTCAGGGCGGCCCACGCCGAGCC
>JAUVBS010000500.1 GCA_030591105.1 bacterium
TGCTGCTGCTCCTCCGTCAATTCGAGCCGACTGGCCAACCTTTCGAAGCGGGGCCCAACCCACGGTCCGTCCACATTGCCGTCGCCGTTCGGACCAGGGCCTCCCGGTCCTTGAGCCATGGCTACAGGCACAGCCAGAGTCAACGTTCCGGCAACTACCACACCGAGAGCGGCCCTGCGAAGCGCTGTTGCGAGAATGTTCCAATTCATGACACCGTCTCCTTTGCCGTTGGGGCATCTGGTTTACGTTCCCGCGCGGCTGAGCCAACCGCCGCGCACCTCACTCAACTGACCAAACGCACCGGACAGAGAAAACCAGCGAAAAAGTTTTACTCCCGCTCGGGCCCCACACTGGCGCCGTCTAGCAACTCGAGATTAACGATCAAATCCGGATAAGCGGGGAAACGACGCAGCCCCTCGACGAAGATCGCACGGGCCTCGGCGCGCTCGCCGCTACGGGCGAGCAGAATACCGAGATCGACATAGCCACGCGGATCATCCGGTACCGAAGCGACCAGCTCACCGGCCGCATCGATGGCAGCCTTGAAGCGGCCGGTCTTACCGAGCAGGACCACGTAGTTGTGCAAGATATCCGCATCATGGGGGTGATCGCGCAGATAGGCCGGGATCTCCACGAGCGCCTCTTCCAGACGCTCTTGCTGTAGCAACAGCAAGATCAGCTCACGATTGAGCAGTTCGGGATTCCGCGCACGCACGATCCCGTCTTCGAGACTGGCGATGGCCGCGTCGGGTTGACCGGCTGCGATCAGCGTGCGGGCCAGACCTCGGTACGCGAGCCAGCGCCCCGGCTCCGTCGCCAGGGATCGGTGGTAATATCGCTCGGCTTGCTCGAGCGCTGCTGTGCGTTGCTGCGGCTCGGCGTCGTCGCGCAACGCCCAGCGACTCCAGCGCACCGCTTCGTTTTCGGCACTCACCGCGGTCCAGAAACGCCTTACCTCGGCCAATCCCCAGGGCTGGACCGCGAGCAGGGCCACGACCAACGCCACCACCGCTTGCAGACGACGACGGCCAGCTGCAGACCGGGGCGCTTCCGTGACGAAACCGAGTCGTCGACGCCAGCGCGGTGCGACGGCAGCAAGCCCCTCGACACAACCGAGGCCGGCCAGTAAGCAGAGGATCGGTACGACCGTCAATCGATAGCGGGTCACGACAAAAAAGAAGCTCTGCCCCCCCACCAGAAGCCCGAGGCCGACGATCCACGGTCGCAGACCTGGCTCGCGCCAACCGGGAAAAACCAGACCCCAGAGCGCCAGGGCACTGATCAAACCGAACGGCACGATCAACAGACGCAGCGGCGGAGCCTCGCGCGACCAGGAATCCAGCGGCGTGATCTGCGCGATCTCCCACCCTTGTATGTGTAGCCAAACTTTGCGCAGCCACAGTCCGACCGCTCGCACCGGTGCCGCTGTGATCGACCGCCAGGCTTCGCGCAACCAGATTCTGTCTGCTTCGCCCGGACCGTCGACGCGCCGACCGAGCCGACCGGAGAGATAATCCACTCCGGCCGGGTCCTCTTCGGCATCGAATCCAGTGAACGTGGTAAACAGCCCGGTCGCCGCGGGCCCCTGGCCGATATAGAGGTTCAAACCGGCGTTCAGACTGATCCCAGCCGGGCGCCCTACCCGCGCCGAATTGAACGCCATCACCGGCAACAGGAGCGCCAACGCGCCGATCACTAGCAGCATTCGATCGCGCCGTGCCCGTCGCCGTAGCACCAACCAGCCGGCCAACAGCAGCAAAATCGCGTGCGGTCGTAACAGCGCCGCGAGACCGACCAACAGGCCGGCGCCCAGGTACCTTACCGTCCCCGACCCGGCCCGGTCGGTCGGTCCGTCACCGACCCAACTGCTGATCACGTACAGGTAGGCGGTGACCGCCAGTGCCAGCGGTATCTCGAGCAGAGCCGTGCTGACGAA
>JAUVBS010000115.1 GCA_030591105.1 bacterium
CGGCGGTTCTCGATCTCTTGATCGAAATGACCCTGCGCGGAGACTTAGATATCGATACTTTCGTACGTGCGCGCGAAGTGCAGGCCGCGCGGATCGTGCGTAACCAGGTCTGCGCCCGGCGGCGGGCGAACCTGTTGCTCGATGAAGCTCTCTACGGCGACCATCCGCTGGTGCAGCCGCCGGAGGGGGATCCGCAGACCGTCAGCGAGCTGACCTACGAACAAGCACGCACGGTCTACCGCGAGGCGTTCGCTCCGGATAACCTGATCTTCGCGGTGATCTCGCCGTACGAGCACCAGGAACTCGTCACGCAGATCCAGCAGCAGTTGCCGGGCGAGGGTTCGCCCACGCCGGGAGTGCCGCCGCTACCGGTCACGCAGGCGTCGACGCGAATATCCGAATCGGTCGGAGGTCAGCTGGCGGCGATCCGACTCGGCTCGATCGTGACGGTCGCGCCGACCGACGCCCGCGCGCTGGAGATCCTCGTGGCGATCCTCTCGGACCGTATGGCCATGGACCTGCGCGAGAGCCGCGGATTGTCGTACAGCGTCGGAACGCGCGTGGCGATCGACGGCGCCGAGGGTGAGTTCATCGCCTGGATCAACCCGCCGCGCGAACGGGCTGTCGAAGCGGAGGAGGCGATGACGCAATTCATCGCCGATTTCGCGGCGCTGTCGATCACGCAAGACGAACTGGACCGGGTCCGCAGTGCGCGCAAGGGGCGCGCCATGATGCGCCGGCTCTCGTCGATCAGTCGGGCGTACTACCTCGCCATGGCCGAGTTGGCTGGTGACCTGGCTACCTACGTTGAAGCGTTGACCAGCTACGACCAGATCACGCTGGACGACCTACAGGCGGTCGATAACCACTATCTACGGGAGCTGCCGCTGGTCACCGTGGTGGTGGACTGACGGCGGTCGAATCGGGTCTTGGCACTGGCGCTCACCGCCAGCCGACCCGCAGCACCGTAAAGGAGCAAACGTGAACAGATGGCTGCAGGTTGTTGGCCTGGCCGGCGTGCTGCTCGCAGCGCTGGCCGGCGTGGCGCCAACCGGCGCGCAAACCGACGCGCCGACCCCCACCGAACCGCTACCGGTGATCACACACCGCGCGGAGATCCATTTCGACCTCGTTGAGCACCGGGTGACGATCCGCGATCAGGTGACGCTGCCCGCAGGTCTAGACACGTTGCGTCTGGGCGCCGATTTCGAGATCACCGAAGCGGTCTGTCAGACGGCTGCCGGTCTGACCGCCATCGAAGTTATTGCCGCCGAAACCGACGACGCGGAATATCAGCAGATCGTCCTGCCGGCGGACAAGGAACGCACGGACGGGCTGCTCGTGATCAACTACACCGGCACCTTCCATCAGCCTACCGACGAGGTCGTTTTCTCGCGCGAGAACGTCGGTGCGGAGATCACCGCGACCATCGGTGAGGAGGGCATCTATCTTTCCGGCACCGCGCGCTGGCTGTTGTACCACGAAGACGCTTTGGCGCGGCACATTCTGACCGTCGATACCCCGGCCGGTTTCGAGACGGTGACCCAGGGTGTGCGTGACCGACGCGAAGAGCTCGGTGATCGGCTGGTGACCGTCTGGCGCGCCATCTATCCGTCCGACGGTATCAACCTCGTGGCCGGGCGTTATGTGATCGGTGAGGGGAGTGCCGGTAGCGACGAGCAGGTTGCGGTCTACACCTTCCTGCTCGAGGACGACGCGCGTTTGCGCGACCTCTACATCGAGCGGACACAGCATTATATCGCGCTCTACGAGGAGATGATCGGCCCGTACCCGTACGGCAAGTTCGCCACGGTGGAGAACTGGTTTCCCACCGGGTACGGCATGCCGTCGTACACGCTGCTCGGCGGTCAGGTGTTGCGGCTACCGTTCATCCCGTACACCAGTTTCGGCCACGAGATCTGCCACAACTGGTGGGGTAACTCGGTGGTCGTCGACGTCGACGAGGGCAACTGGTGCGAGGGGTTGACCGTCTATTGCGCCGACTACCACTACAAGCTTCAAGAGTCTGAAGCCGCCGCCTTCGAGTATCGCCGCAATACGCTGAAGGAGTACGCGGCTTACGTGCGAGACAAGACGCAGGATTTTCCGCTGCGTGAGTTCGAGAGCCGCCACAGCGGAGCCACACGTGCGGTCGGTTACGGCAAGAGTATGTACGATTTCCACATGATCGAGCAGGCGATCGGCCAGGATTCCTTCCGGCAGGCCCTGCGCAACGTCTACACCGAATTCAAATTCCGTCCGGCAAACTGGACCGATTTCTTCGTTGCATTCGCCGACGCGTCCGGCCGCGATTTCACCGATTTCCAGCAGCAGTGGATCGACCGGACCGGCGCACCGACCCTCTGGTTGGACGGCGTGGAGCAGGTGGACGACGAGGTGGTCTTCACGCTGGTCCAGGGTTCGCCGCCCTACGACCTGACGCTCGACGTCGTGATCCAGACCAACAACGGCGACGTCGCGCAGAGTATCGCTTTCGACACCATGCGGCACACCTTCACCGTGCACGCACCGAACGCGCGGCGGGTCGATATCGATCCGGACCACCATGTTTTCCGCCGTCTCGCGCGGTCGGAAATCGAGCCGACGCTCAGTCTGGTGCTGGCCGAGGAGGCGCCGATCATCTCGGTGCCCACCGGCGAGGCGGCGCAGGTCGCAGCGGGATACGAGTTCGCGGCCGCGTACATGGGTGACGACCAGTACCTGAACGTGTTCGAGAATGGCGAGTTGCCGGTGGATCTCCCGGCCAACGCGGCCGCCAGCGCTATCCTGCTCAACCCCGATGCGGCCAAACTCACACGCTGGAATCCGCCGAGTCTGACCGTGGCCGGCGATCTGGTCCTGATCTCCGGTAAACGCTACAGCCTCAAGGAGTACGACCTGGTTTTCGCCGCCAGCAACCCGTACTACTCCGGGCTGGTAACCGATCTGGTGGTGATCAGCCGCTCACCGGAGCGGCTCGCCGGACTGGCCAACCGGATCACGCACTACGGCAAGTACAGCTGGCTGCTTTTTCCGGTCAACGGCGGGCGTCCCGAGCGTGGCAACTGGCAAGCGGGGGAGAGTCCGCTCAGCGTCGAAGTCGGGTCCTGAAAGGACCGCGGCGACCAGAAACAAACCGGTCTGCCGGTTCGCGACCAAAGCGTCCGGTAGACGATTCCGATCAACGACCATACGAGGAGCGATCATGAGCGATTATGACTCCCTGCAGCCGTCGGCTGTCTGGAAGATCTTCGGTGAAATGTCCAAGATTCCCCGCGGCTCGGGTGACGAAACTGCGGTTCAGGCCATGTTCGAAGCTTGGGCGGTCAAGCGCGGTTTGGGTGTGAAGCGGGACGAGGTCGGTAACCTGCTGATCTCGATCCCGGCCACGCCGGGGCACGAGCGCGCGCCGGCCTTGTTGATCCAGGGGCACGTCGACATGGTGTGCGAGAAGAACGCGGCCACGCAGCACGACTTCACCACCGATCCCATCAAACTGGTCGTCGAGCAGGATTGGCTGACCGCCGACGGGACCACCCTCGGGGCGGACAATGGTATCGGAGTGGCGATGGGTCTGGCCATCGCTGACGAGCCGTCGGTCATCCACGGCCCGGTCGAAGTTCTACTGACCGTCGATGAGGAACGCGGGTTGACCGGGGCGGCGGGAGTGCAGGCCGGCTTCTTCACTGCCAAGCAGATGATCAACCTCGACAGCGAGGAGGACACTGCGGTGTTCGTCGGTTGCGCCGGCGGCCGCGACACGGAGTACGTGGTGCCGAACCGCGGCACCCGTGCGCCGCGCAACGGTGTTGCCCGTAAGGTGATGGTCTCCGGCTTGAAGGGTGGTCACTCCGGCCTGGACATCCACCGCAACCGTGGCAATGCGATCAAGATCGTCGTCCGGGCGTTACAAGCCGCCAGCGCGGAAATGGATTTGCGGCTGGTCGATATCGACGGCGGGAGTATGCGCAATGCCATCCCCCGCGAAGCGAGCACCCGTGTCGTGGTTCCGCGTGAGATTAGCCGGCGTTTCAAGAATCTGGTCGACCAGACGATTGCACGCATCAAGGCCGAGGAACTGGCCGGTAGCGACGACGGTCTGGAGTGGAAAGTCTCGTCGGTCAAGGCGCCGCGTTGCTTCGGCCTGGCCAGCAGCAAGCGCACCCTCGACCTGCTCGCGGCAATTCCCAACGGCGTGTGCGCCATGAGCCAGGACCTCGCAGACCTGGTCGAGACCAGCACCAATCTGGGTGTCGTCAAGACCGAGCGTAACCGCGTGCGCATCGTGAATTGCAGCCGCTCGAGTGTCATGTCGACTCTGGACGGTCTGGTGGCGCAGATGCGCGCCATCGGCGATCTGGCCGACGCCGCGACCGAGCAACCGCCCGGCTACCCCGGCTGGCAACCGAACCTCGACAGCCGGCTGCTCGCGGTGACGAAAAAGGCCTACGCCGCGGCGTTCGGCAGCGAGCCCGAGCTCAAGGCGATCCACGCCGGTCTGGAGTGCGGCTTGCTGACGGAGAAGTATCCGCAGCTGGATATCGTCTCGTTCGGGCCGAACATCACCGGTGCCCACTCGCCCGACGAGCGGGTGCAGATCAGTTCGGTCCAGCGGATCTGGAAGCTGCTGAGTGAGATTCTGGGTGAGCTGGCCCGCGGCTGACCCGTGGCTGGCTCGTGGCTGGCTCGCATCGCCGGCATCGCCTGGACTCGGGGGCGGACACCGCAACGTGCCCGCCCCTTTTCTGTTACCCCTTGGACCTCGACCATCGCACGATACCGGGCTGCGGTCTCGCCGACAATTTGTCAGGGGTTTCCCCCTGGTTATCCCCGGATTTCCGTGCTTGTCCACGATGGGTGCCCGGTTCGTCGCCAAGCGGCTAACCCGTTGCCGCGCAAGCGACACTTGGCATCATGATTTTGCAAAAAAGAAAACAGGGTCGTCGAGGTCGCCATTTTTGCCGGTCCGGAACTGCGCTGCGTGGATAACTTTTAGGTTGTGCTGGGGTTGCGGCCGCCACCCGGTGAATCCGTAAATGATTATATAACTGCAGGTTACATTGCGATCCCTGGTGTGATAGCGTAAGACACTGTGAAATAGTCACTTATGTGATCAGGATCTGTTCGACCGCGCCGCTGTGGATGCCATATAGCGCGCGGCTGTACGACGGTCGATCGCGACCACCCGTCCAGCAAACCCCGGTCATCTCTTGCCTTGCATGGGTCGGCAGTCCATCATGCAAGGGTTGCGATGGGGCTCGACTGCACGACAGCGGACAGTCGGCGGTTCGGGTGGACCAGCGAACGGAAAGGACGTCGCCATGGCAATGACGGCCGAAGTGGGTCGCCGCGGATCGCGGGTACGGTCCGACTGTTGGATCGGCGTCGCGCTGCGCGATGCCGGCGGCATCGAGGTCGCGCTCACGAGCAAGGTGGCCGGCATGTACGGCCAGACTATTCGCGAGCAAATCGAGCGCGGGTGCGAGGCGTTGGGCATCGAGAACGCCGCGGTCACGGTGGAGGACCAGGGCGCGCTGCCGTTTTCCATCGCAGCGAGGCTCGAGGCGGCCGTCAAGCGTGCCGACGGTCGGATCGCCGGCGAGTACCTGTTGCCGGTGAGCGAAAGTGGTACGTGCGGTAGCGAGCGCGAACGGTTGCGTCGCAGCCGGCTCTACCTACCCGGCAATGAACCAAAGTTCTTCGTCAACGCTGGTCTGCACCAACCGGACGGCTTGATCCTCGACCTGGAGGATTCGGTGGCGCCGACGCAGAAGGACGCCGCGCGTGTACTGGTACGCAACGCACTACGCGCGGTCGATTTCTACGGTGCCGAACGCATGGTGCGTATCAACCAGGGCGACCTGGGCCTCGATGATCTCAACTGGATCGTACCGCACAATGTGCATCTGATCTTGATTCCCAAGGTCGAGCACCCCCGACAGGTCGACCGGGTGCAGAATCGGATCGAGGAGATCCAACGCGCTTGTGGTTTGAAGGACCCGATCTGGCTGATGCCGATCATCGAGTCGGCCAAGGGGGCCTGGCGCGCGTTCGAGATCGCCGCCGCGGCTTCTACGATCGTCGGTGTCGCCGTCGGTCTGGAAGACTACACCGCTGATATCGGTGTGCAGCGTACTCTCGAGGGCCGCGAATCGTTCTGGGCACGCAGCCAGGTGATCAACGGTGCGCGGGCCGCGGGCGTCCAACCCATCGACACGGTCTTCAGCGACGTGGCCGATATGGCAGGGCTGCGCGCGTCGGTCCTCGAAGCGAAGAGCCTCGGTTTCGTCGGCAAGGGGTGTATCCACCCGCGGCAGATCGCCGTGGTACACGAGGCGTTCGCCCCGCGCGAGGACGAGATTGCCTGGGCGCAGACGATTGTTCTCGCCTTCGAGGAAGCCGAACGTAACGGTCTGGGTGTGGTCAGTCTCGGCAGCAAGATGATCGACCCGCCGGTGGTCAAGCGGGCCCTGACGACGGTCGAGACGGCGGTGATGGTCCAAAAGCTGGACGCCGATTGGCGTGAAGACGTTGGCGGGTGTAACGACGTTGGTGCGTAGGGTAGCGGGCAGCGCGGCCGAGCTGAGCCGTGGCGCGGTGAAACGGTGTCCCGTTACTCGCACCAGCGATTCCGGCCGTATCAAGCCGAAGGTTCGACGGTCGGTCCGTCGGCACCGCCCGGTTCCGGCAACGGGCCAGCGGGATCTGCCTGGACTGGCGGCGCTCCCCCGAACTTCTCGCTTATCCTCTGGATCACCAGGTAATAAACAGGTGTCAGCAAGACCATACCGATGGTGCCGACGAGCATGCCGCCGAA
>JAUVBS010000038.1 GCA_030591105.1 bacterium
AGGATTCGGCCTTCTTGGCGATCTCGCCTAACTTCTCATCTTGATCGGCCGGCGCTTCGTCCGACTGTTCTGCCGTCTCGGTTTCGGCCTCGGCTACCAACTCCTCGGCCGTGTCGTCCGACTTTTCCTCGGGCGCGGCTTCGGCCTCGGCCGTGTCGTCCGACATTTCTTCGGGCGCGGTTTCGGCCTCGGCCGTGTCGTCCGACTGCCCTTCGGTCGCGGTTTCGGCCTCGGCTGCCGCTTCATCGGCGGCGACAACATCCTCGAGCCGCGGATGAGCCTCGACGAATTTCTCAATTTCTTCTGGTTCGAAGTCTTTCAGGCGCTCGGCGATGGACAGAACGATACGCCGGTTCTCCACGTCCATCTTGATCACCTTCAGATCGATCTTCTCACCCTCTTGGAAGTAGTACTGCGGCTTGTCCAGCTTCGGGATGCCGAGGTGCCCCAACGGCACGAAACCTTCGAGGTTGTCGTTCATCTCGACGATCACGCCGTGGTCGAGCATCCGGCCGATCGTGCCATCGAGCGCGTGGCCCACGGGAAACTCCTCGGCCAGGGTCGGCCAGGGGTTGTCTTGCAACTGTTTGATGCCGAGGCTGATCCGGCGCTTGCTAGCGTCGATGTCGAGAATCTGCACTTCGACCGACTCGCCCTTGCGCAGGATCTCTTTCGGGTGCCGCACGCGTTTCGTCCAGCTCATATCGCTGATATGGACGAGGCCGTCGATACCTTCTTCCACTTCAACGAAGGCGCCAAAATCGGTGAGATTACGGACCTTCCCTTCGATGACGGTGCCCACCGGGAAACGGTCGACGAGGGTGAGCCACGGATCGGTCTCACACTGCTTCAGACCGAGGCTGATCTTCTCGTGGTCTTTATCGATTTTCAACACCATCACGTCGACTTCGTCGCCGATCGAGACGACCTTCGACGGGTGTTTGATGTGGCGTGTCCAGCTCATCTCGCTGATATGGATCAGGCCCTCGACGCCCCGCTCCAGCTCTACGAAAGCACCGTAGTTGGTGATGCTGACGACGCGGCCGCGGATAATGCTGCCTTGCGGATATTTTTCCTCGACGTTATCCCAGGGGTAGGCTTGCAATTGTTTCAGACCGAGGCTGATGCGCTCGCGTGCTTCTTCGAAATCGAGCACTTTGACTTCGATTTCCTCGCCGATGCCGACAACCTCGCTGGGGTGGCCAACACGGCCCCACGACAGATCGGTGATGTGCAGCAGGCCGTCGATGCCACCGAGATCGACAAAGGCGCCGAAATCGGTGATGTTCTTGACGACACCCGTGCGGATCTGCCCCTTCTCCAGTTCGGCGATCAGCTTGCGCTTCTTCTCTTCTCGCTCCTGCTCCAGCACGATCCGCCGGCTGACAACCACGTTGCGCCGCCGCTTGTTCTTCTTGATGATCCGGCACTGGATCTCTTCGCCAATCATGTCCTCCAGATTGGGGACCTGGCGAAGGGCGACCTGGCTGCCGGGCAGGAAGGTGTCCACGCCCCAGAGCTTGACCACCAGACCACCCTTGATGCGGCGGTCGACCGTTCCCGTGACGACGTCTCCCGATTCGTGCGCCAGCTTGATCCTGTCCCAAACCTTGAGGAAATCCGCGCGCTCCTTCGAAAGTACGACCAAGCCGTCCTGGTTCTCGATCTTGTCGAGGAAGACATCGAAGGTATCGCCTTCGTTGAGCTTCTGGTCGCCGAACTCGTCGATGGAGATGACGCCTTCGCTCTTGAAACCGATATTCAAGAGTACCTCGGTCTCACGGATTTCGACCACGGTACCCGGGACGATCTGTCCCTCTTGAATCTCGGTCAAAGTCTCTTCGTACTGGTTGATGAGCGCGAGCATCTCGTCTTGGGTCAAAATCCCACCGTCTTCTTCCTGATAATCCAGGTTGACGATGGTCGCCGCATCGAGCTCTGTGGTCAGCTTCGGCCCGGCCGGCCGGACCGCGGTGGTAGCTAGCGTTGCTGCACCGTCGCCGGTTCGCTTCGGCTCGTCGTTGCCGTCCGTGCTCGTTGGATCGGCTGCTGCGCTCGAATCGACGTCAGTCGCAGGGGGGGTCTCGCCTTCGGTGGCGGCGGGGATGGCGTCCTCGCGCGGCTCTTCGGCCTCGGGGCTGGGATTGGTCGTCATGAACGGTTGCCTCCTAGTGTCACATGCAATCAACCAGACCAAAGGGTCCGGCAGGGTCGGAAATATAGACGGATTGGGGCGATTTAGCAATATATGCGGCGGCGACCACGGTCCGAATTCTTTTCTTGAGTTGTGCCTCTGAAAATGTATCCGGCCCGATCCCTGCGATCTGGCCGGATATGTTCACTCCCCCACAACACGATTCGGACTTCCGGCCGCCCTTCTGCCCCAATCCCAACTGCCTCTACCACCGGCAGTTGAAGTCGGGCTGGAGGTTCAAGAAGAGCGGTTTCTACACCCGACACGTCAAACCCCACCGTATCCAACGGTTCACGTGCCACCACTGCCGCCGATCCTTCAGTAGTCAGACATTCTCGAGCACCTTTTGGAATAAACGCCCCGATATCGTGGCCCTGCTTTTCACCATGTTTCGGGGCTGATTGTAAAACCGCCATATGGCCGGCGACTTGGGTGTTGCTCCGTATACAATCAATCGCCACCTTGCCCGCCTCGGTCGACACTGTTTCCTGTTCCACGCTAGAATGATGAAGACCGCCAAACCAGCTAGAAACGTCGTCATAGACGGTTTCGTGTCCTTCGAGCTGTCCCAGCACTTCCCCTTCCACCACCACCTGGCCGTGGAGAAGGACACGGACTTCTTCCTGTACTTCACCGACAGCGAGGTCCGTCGCAGTGGGACGATGACCAGGGAGCAGAAATGGCGCCGGGCCGAACTGGAGCTGATCTGTGGCCGCCCAGATCCGCAGGCCGTGCGCAAGGATGTCCGTGAGTTGCTCGAAGTGGTGATCGGCCGGCAGGGTAAAGCCCGGATCTTCAGTGACGACCATCGGGCCTATCCGGCTGCCATGCGAACGTTGGCACCGACGATCAGGCATGACGTGACATCCAGTCGGGCGCATCGGGGCAACAGGAACCCTTTGTGGGAGATCAACCTGCTGGATCTGGTGATCCGTCACAGCAGTGCGAACCACAAGCGTGAGACGATCGCCTGGTCGAAGCGTCGTCAAGGGAGTGCGGAGCGGTTGGCTGTGTTCCTGGTCTGGCGGAACTACATGCAAGGGCGGCGGGAGAAGAGCCGGTCGAGTCCGACGCCGGCGATGGCGCGGGGGATGGCTGACCGGCGGTTTCTGGCTGAGGATGTCCTGGCGGAACGCCTCTTTGCGACCCGGATCGAGTTACCTGGTCGGTGGAGGCGGTATTACGGGAGAAATGTCGAGACTCGGGCGCTGGGCAGGCAGCGGAGTCACCGGTTGGAGTATGCGGCGTAGGACGCCAGTGCATGGACAGGAAGATGTCTGGGACTGCGGACACATTCTCGGAGGCACAACTGTCAAGGCGATGGGCCGAAAAGCCGCCGATCCTTGGCCGCGAATTTGCGTGTCAGCCTCTGGAAAAGACCTTGTTCGAACGGGGTTTCGGGGCGGTCACGGTAACAGCGCGCCTGTAACTCGCAGAAGATTGTTTCGAACAGTTTCGCGATGCGTCGGTTGATCGCCTGCCGGTCG
Source organism: bacterium (assembly GCA_030591105.1). Lineage (GTDB taxonomy): Bacteria > Krumholzibacteriota > Krumholzibacteriia > LZORAL124-64-63 > LZORAL124-64-63 > JAUVBS01. The sequence continues at coordinate 3,682 of JAUVBS010000038.1, forward strand.
TATTGCCTTTGGAGGATCGGCAACGCGTGCAGGCGCACCATCGGTCCGTAACGGACCTCCAGCGGCGAGCGCGGCGAACCGCCGGGCATCAATCCCCACGTGCCGCGGATAAACAGCGGCAGTACGTCGGCACCGGTCTCCTGGCAGAGAATCCCCAGGCCGTTCTTGACGGGGCCGGGACGGCCTACTGGACGACGCGTACCCTCGGGAAAGATGAACAGACAACTGCCGTTCTGCAGAGCTCGGCGAGCCTCGCCGAAGGCGTCGGCATCGTATCCCTTGCGGTGGATCGGTATGATGTCCAGCAAACGGAATAAAAATCCGAGCGGGCCGTGGATCAGCTCTTCCTTGGCCAGCGTGCGCAGGGGCGAGCGTAGAAAGGTCGCCCCAATTATGGGTGGGTCGTACCAGTGTACGTGGTTGCTTACGAGAATGATTCCGGCCGGTACCGATCGCCGGTTGTACCCGATCTGCCGCAAGCCGAAGAAACGTGCGATCTGATCGAAGCAGGCATACGCGATCCGGTAGTTAAGCGGTAAAGCGCGTACCGCCGACTCTCGATCCGTGTCGAGCAGAGTGTCCAGATACGGGTTGATCAGGCAGGTCTCGGCCGCCCGTTCGATCTGCTCCGCGAGGGACCAGTCGCTGGTGTCCAGGACGATGGCGTCTGGCGAGATGGTCAGCGGGCTTTCCGCGCGCTCGCTGTCTCGCCGGTCGCGCTCGGCCAGCTCCCGCCGCACCTCTTGCGGAGCGACCGTTCGGCCGCCATCGCGGAATTGCCGATGTCGTCGTGCTTCACGCGCGGCCAAGCTCGCGTCGAGGTAGATTTTCGCCGTCGCCAGCGGAAACACGACGCTGCCAATGTCACGGCCTTCCATGACGACAGAGCCGCGCCGGCCTAGCTCGCGCTGGCGCTCGACCATGACCGCGCGGACGCTGGCGTGCGAGCTGACCCGCGATACACTCCGGTCGATCTCCGGGGTCCGGATGGCCGACGAGACGTCCTGGCCGTCCCAGATCACACTGCTTTCGCGGCGGTCGTCGCGCAGTTCGAGCCGAGCTGCGGCCAACAACGCAGCTAATCGATCGCCGTCCTCGGACGCGATGTCTTTACGCCGCGCCGCCAGCGTCAACGCGCGGTACATCGCCCCGGAATCGATGTACGTCAGTCCGAAACGTCTGGCTAGAGCGCGGGCGGTGGTCGACTTGCCCGAACCGGCGGGGCCGTCGATGGCGATTACAGCGTCTGCAGGGAGGGTAATACCTGCGTGGGCAATAGCGGCGGCCGTGGGCAGAGAGCCCACCACTACAGATCGCGGCCGACCGCGCGGGCCACGGCGCGGCAAGCGGTTACCAGGTCGTCGAATTGCGCGCAGTTCAACGACTGCGCGGCGTCGCTGCGGGCTGTGTCCGGCTGGTGGTGGACTTCGATCAGCAGGCCGTCGGCTCCCACGGCGATGGCTGCTCGACTCAGCGCGGTCACCAACCGCGCGTCACCGGCCGCGTGGCTCGGATCGACGATCACCGGCAGGTGCGTGATCTCCTTGACCACAGCCACCGAGCCGAGGTCGAGGGTATTGCGCGTCGCCGCTTCAAAGGTGCGGATACCTCGCTCGCAGAGAACGAGATCGTTGCCGCCGGCGGCGAGGATATATTCCGCCGCACCGAGCCACTCGCGCACCGTGGTCATCATGCCTCGCTTGAGCAGGACCGGCTTACCGCTCGCGCCCGCTTCGCGCAGCAGCGGAACGTTTTGAACGCTGCGGCTACCGATCTGCAGCATGTCGGCGGTGGCGGCAACCAGTGCGACGTCGCGTGGATCGATAACCTCGGTAACAACCGGCAGGCCGGTCCGGGCACGGGCGTCGGCGAGTAGCTGCAAGCCCGCGCTGCCGAGGCCCTGAAAGGAATAGGGCGAGGTACGTGGTTTGAACACCCCACCGCGCAGCATCGTCGCTCCGCCGGCGGCAACCGCCGCGGCCGTGATCTCCAGGCTCTCGCGGTCTTCCCCGGCGCATGGCCCGCCGATCATCACGACCCGGCGCGCTCCGAATACCGCCTGGCCGACGGTCACCGTCTGACGAGCTTGACCTTCGCGACGCACGGACAGCTTCAGGTCATCGCCTACGTCAATGCCGGAAAACGGTGTTGTAACAACCGGCTCGAACTGACGCAGCGGTTCATTCATCCTGCAGTATCTCCTCGAGGGCTTTGACGCAGCGCGCGTTTTCCGCCGCCAGACCGACGCTGATCCGCATGGCGCCATCGCCCAAACCGAAGGCGTCCATGGGGCGGACGATGACCCCCTTCTGCAGCAACTTGCGGGTCAATTCGCTGGCGTTGCCCGGACAACGTACCAGCAGGAAGTTAGTCTGGCTAGGTGTGACCGCCAGCCCGAGCTCGTCCAATTTGTCGGCCAGCCAATTTCTCTGCTCGCGATTGCGCTGCGCCCGCGGTGCCACCTGATCCCAGTGTTCCAGACAAGCGATGGCCGCCGCTTGGCTGAGCGAATTGACGTTGAACGGTTCGCGGGTCTTCTGCAGCTCGGCAATCAAGTCGGCGTGACCGACTGCGTATCCCACCCGTAAGCCGGCCAGCGAGTGGATTTTGCTGAAGGTTCTCAGGATGACCAGATTGGGATATTCGGCACGCATCGGCAGGGTCTGTGGATAGTCGGCCGCATCGACGTATTCGTAGTACGCTTCATCGACAGCCACGATCACGTCGCCAGGGACTGCGGCCAGGAAGCTCGCGAATTCGTCATGGGAATTATGGGTGCCGGTCGGATTGTTCGGGTTGCAGACGATGACCAGCTTCGTGTCTGAATCGACCGCCGCCGCCATCGCCGGCAAATCGTGGCAGTCATCCGCGGTCAGCGGCACCGCCCGCCCGCACTCGAAATGCGCGCGGCAAGTCAACGGGTAGACGATGAAGCTGTGGGCACTGAACACGACGTTTTCTCCGGGCGAAACCAGAGCCCGGATGAGCATATCGATGACCTCGTTGCTGCCGTTACCGAACAGCAGGCTGTCCGTATCGACCTCTAGATGCGCGGCCAGAGCCTGGGTCAAGCGAAAACAGGAACCGTCGGGGTAGCGATTGATCTGCCGCACCGCGTCGATGATGGCCGCGACCACTTCCGGTAGCGGCGCTTCAGGATTCTCGTTACTCGCGAGCTTGACCACGTCGTCGAGCCCGAGCTCGCGTTGAACCTCTTCGACCGGTTTACCCGGGATGTAGGGATGAGTCGCCAGGATTCCGGGGCGGAAAAGCTGTTTGAAGTCCATGATCGGGCCTCTCTGCTCTTGAGAAATCGTGCTTGCCGACCAGGTAAGCGTCAGCTCTGCGGTTGGCCGGCAGCCGTGCGCAACGCAGCCACCTCTTGCGGCGTCAATCGACGGAAACCGCCTGCTTTGAGCCGGCCGAGCTCGACCGGTCCGAACGCGACGCGGCGGAGGGTCAGCACGCGGCGGCCTACTTCAGAGAACATGCGCCGCACCTGACGTTTGCGCCCCTCATGCAGTTCGACCACCCAGTGCCTGCCATCGAGCGGATCGTCGGGTAGGAGTCGGCACGGCAAACACGGCCGGCCGTCCAACTCGATGCTGCCGTCGGCAAATCGGCGTTGCGCGGTCGGTACCAGCTGCTGGTCAATCGCTACCTCGTAACGCTTCCAGACCTTGCGGGCCGGACGCAGTAACGCTTGGGCCAGAGCGCCGTCATCGGTCCAAAGGAGTAACCCGGTGGTCGCGGCGTCAAGGCGGCCAACCGGAACGAAGCGCAGCGGAAGTTCCGCTTCGGCGCGGAAGCTGTCGAGCGCTACTTGCCCCGCTTGAGCTCGCAGCGTCGAAACGACACCGGCTGGTTTGTGGAAAGCGTAGATCCGGAATTCACCCGGTAGCCGCGCTACTTCGCCATCGACGGTGACGCGGTCGGTCAGCGGGTCGACGCGGCGGCCGAGATCGTGGACAATTTCGCCGTCTATCGCGATTCGGCCGGCCGTTATCAGCGTTTCGACCGATCGCCGGCTACCGTAACCGCACCGCGCTAAGAAACGGTTCAAACGTAGAGAACGGTCCTGGTCAGCCGGTGTCATCGTCGTCATCGTCCTGCAGTTCGTCGATTTCGATGTCCGCAAGTTCGGCACCGAAACGGCTGGCCAACGCCTTCAATTCCGCCGGATCCTCCACCACCTGCCCGACATTGGGCAGATCCGGCAACTGGCCCAGAGCCTTCAGACCGAGGTGAGAGAGAAACTCGCGGGTAGTGCCGTAGAGCAGGGGATGTCCCACCGCTTCGGAGCGGCCGACCACCGTGAGTAAATTCCGTTCGCTCAAGGTTGCGATGGCGCCGCTACTCTGCACACCGCGGATCTCATCGATCTCCAGCCGGGTGATCGGCTGACGGTAGGCGACGATGGCGAGCACCTCGAGTCCAGCGCGCGAGAGGCGGGCGTAACGCCGTCCCTTGAAGAGTCGTTCGACCAGTGGGGCGTACTCCGGTCGCGTGGCTATCTGATAGCCGCCGCCGAATTCGACGATGGTGAATGCAAACCCGGCCGCTGTGTAGTCCTCTTGCAACTCTTCGATAGCCGACGTGATCTCCTTCGCCTCGACGTCGCTAAATAGCGCGCGCAAACGTCCGCTACTGAGCGGTGCGTCGGTGGCGAACAGTAGCGCCTCTATCTCTCGTTTCACGCCTGCGCCTCCATCGCCACGAGCGGTGCGATCTCGGCCAGATGCAACTCCTCCGGATCGATCGGTGAGCCGAATCGCTCGCCGGCTGCGATCCAGATCGGCCCGTGCGTCTCGGTCTGCGTGCAAGCGATGCGGCAGCGCTTGAGCAGTTCGAGAATCGCCATGAAAGTGACGATGACCTCCATCTTGATGGCATCGTCGGCGAACAATTCCTCGAAGCGGATCGTACGCGCGGCGCTGATGCGCTCGTAGATCAGATGCATTTTCTCCGCCACGGTGTACGGCTCACGTTGTACCGCGTGGACCGGGTCGGCGGTCATACGGTCGAGCACCCCGGCGAGTGCCGACAACAGGTCGAACATCTCGATTCTCAACGGCGGCGTCAGGTTCAGCTGATCGACGAAAGGGTAGCGTGTCGTACGCACGAAGTAACGTCGGCGATCTTCTGCGCAGCGGCGTAAGCCGGCTGCCGCCTCCTTGAAACGTTTGTACTCGAGTAGACGGCGCACCAGTTCAGCGCGCGGATCCTCGGCATCTTGGGGCTCTTCTTCGTCGGTATGCCGCGGCATCAACATCCTCATCTTGATCACCAGCAGCGTCGCCGCCATGGCGAGGAACTCCCCGGCGCGGTCGAGCGACACCGTGCGCATGATGTCGATGTGCTGGACGAACTGGTCGGTGATGCGCGCGATGGGGATGTCGTAGATGTCGATCTCATCCTTTTGGATCAGATAGAGCAAAAGGTCGAGCGGACCCTGGAAACCGGTCAGTTCGACGGCGTAGGCTTCGCTGGTGCGGAAGTATTCCAACTCCGGTGGCAAGTCGTCGAGGGTCCAGACAGGGGTGCTCTCGGGGGCACGTACCGCAGCTTCTGTCGCCGCGGCCGATTGGGCCCCGTTGTCCGGCGTGAAATCGTCATTGAGGGGTCGGATCACGGTCGAGCTCCTTCTAAGCGCCCGTACATGGCGGGCTAACCGAGGTCCATGTTCTGGTGCACCGAGGCCAGGGTGGCGCGGGCAGCCTCTCTAGCCCGCTCGCAACCGTCCGCGATCAGTTCGTCCAGCAGCCGCGGCTGGCTGGCGTATTGCTCGCGCCGCTCGCGGAGCGGCGCAAAGACATCGCTGACGCCTGCAATCAAGCGCTTCTTGCAGTCGACGCAGCCTCGTGCTGCTGACCTGCATTCCTCGGCGGTCTGCTCCGTCTCCGCCGGCAGGAACTTCTGATAGTAGGTATAGATGGCACAGATCTCCGGATTGCCGGGGTCGCTGCGCCTCTTGCGTGCCGGGTCCGTGAACGCCGGCATCAATTTCTGGCGGATCTCTTCCGGCGAGGCGGAGATCTCCACCGTATTGCCCAGGGACTTGCTCATGCGTCGCCCATCGGTTCCGGGGAACCGGCCGAACTTCGTGACCAGCGCTTCCGGTTCCGGAAAGGTCTCGCCGAAAATCCGGTTGAAGCGCCGCGCCATCTCACGCGTCAACTCGAGGTGCGGCAGCTGGTCCTCCCCCACCGGCACCGCGTGGGCCCGGTAGGCAAGGATGTCCGCCGCCTGCAACACTGGATAACCCAGGTGCCCGTAGCTGATTTCCCCGCCGAGCTCCAGGTCGCGAATCTGCTCCTTGAAGGTCGGATTCCGCTCGAGCCGACCCATGCTGATCAACATCGACAGGAGCAGGAACAACTCAGCATGTTCCTTGATCTCCGACTGGACGAACAATACCGACCGCTCCGGATCGAGCCCCGCGCCCAGCCAATCGAGGAACATCTCGCGGCTGTTATGGCGGATTTCAGCCGCCCGGTCGAGGGCGGTCGTCAGCACGTGCCAGTCGGCCACCATGAAGAAGCACTGGTATTCGTCCTGCAGACGTACCCAGTTCTCGAGCGCCCCGGTGTAGTTGCCCCAGTGCAATC
>JAUVBS010000295.1 GCA_030591105.1 bacterium
AGGACCCGGTAGCCGTGGCGATGCAGTAACTTGCTGAGGGCGCGGCACAGCTCCGGTTCGTCGTCGACCACGAGGATCGTCGCCGTCTCACCCGAGCGGTCGTCGGCTGTGGAATCGGTTTGTAGGTCATCGGTAGGTCGGTCGTGTGCCGGTAGTTCCATGCCGCTCTCCCGGTTCACGCAGTTGATCAACTACGCTTCTCCGCGACGATCCGCCGCTAGTGCTCTGAACCTGCGGCTCAAGGGTGATCCGCACAGCAGACAATTTGTCACAACAGTGACACATTGTCAAGAGAGGCTCACACAGTCGCCTGCCTGGCGTCGAGCCGTCTCGTGACCACGATGTAGACCACGAGCGCCACGAGCGAGATCGCACCGACGATCGTATAAGCGTACCACAGGTAGTGGGCATGGGCGTAGGCTTCGGGCATCGGGCCCTGGCCGGCCAAAGCCAGTTCGTGGGCGCGGAAGACCTCTGGCGAGAGGGTGCTGGGCTCCGGACAGTACTTACGCAACAGGAAGCCCGAGAAGGTGAAACCGAACACCCAGGCGAAGAACACATTGATATGGGCAAAGCCGAGGAACATCCCTTCCTTGCCCTTGGGCGCCTGTTTCGACGCGTACTCGAGATATTTCGGGCTCAGGAAACACTCGGCGAGACCTTGAATCGCGATCCCGACCACCATCAGCGCCGTGATCGGATGCACCTGCATCCCGAAGATATTGAAGTTGCTGTGGAAGAAATGGGACGAGGCCATGGTCAGCGACGAGAACGGGATCAAGACCATGGCCACCAGGATCGAATTCTCCGGGCGCCAGGTACGCACCAGCTGGGTGATCATCACCACGAAGAGCACGACGACCAACGGGTTGACGTTGGCGTACCACTCCGGCTTGTAGGTTTCGCCGGCCATGCGCAACACGTAATCCGGCATCGATGCGTAGAGCTGCCCCTGGATCGCCCAGAACCCGGCGGTGATCAGAATCAGCGCGAAGAACCGCCCGTTGCTCATGGCCAGCCACATGCCTTGCAACGTCTCGCGGACACTCTGGGGCTGGCTGGAGTGGTCGGTCGGCGGCCGGTAGAGCAGCAGGACGAGCAACAGACCCAGTAACGCCGCACCGGCCGAGAAGAACGGAACCGTCTCGACTCCCATCTGGATGCGCATGGGGGCCACTACGGTCTTGCCCGTGAACGAGCCGATATTCACCACCATGTAAAAGATGCTGAACGCCCGCGCGCGGTTGGTCCCGTCGGACGACTTGGCCACCGTCCCGGTGATCACCGGCTTGACGAACGCACCGCCGAGGATGACCAGCGTCAACGCCAGCAACACCTGCGGTAGAGTGTGGAAGACCCCGAGCATCCCGTACCCCACGGTCAGCAACACGAAAGCGAGGATCAAAGCGTTGCGGAACCCCATACGGTCCGCAGCCGCACCGGTGAAAAAAGGCACCAGGTAGATCCAGCCACCGAAATAGGCCGCCACCAGACCCGCCTCCACGTCGCCGAGGCCGACGACACGGATCAAGTAGGTGCGCAGGGCAATGAAAGTACCGTAGTAAGCCGCCCGCTCGCACAGCTCGGCGGAGTTGGCGGTCCAGAACATGCGCGGGAAGCGCCAGGTGGTGCGGCCATCGCTCATGGTTCAAACGTCTCCTGTATCGGGGGAATCGCCACGGTCGGTCCGGTCGCTCGGCGGGTCGAGATCGGCACCGGGGTAAAGGCGGCCGAACAGCCCGCGCTTGCCCGCCGCATCATAAAGTTCGGCCTGAAACTGCGGATCGGCGATCTCGATCAGTGCCCGGGCACGCTCGCGCACGTTACGGCCGAACAGCTGAGCAACGCCGTTCTCGGTCACGACGACGTGGGCATCGGCCCGGGTGATGACCACGCCGGCGCCCACATCGAGAGTCGGCACAATACGGGATACGGTAGCGTCGCGCGCCGTGGCCAGCAAGGCGGTTATCGGCAGGCCGCCCTTGCTCAAGGCCGCCCCCCGCATGAAGTCGGCCTGTCCGCCGAAGCCGCCGAAGATCCGTTCGCCGATGGAGTCAGAGCAGATCTGACCGGTCAAATCGACCTGCAGAGCCGAGTTGATCGCAATCATGTTGTCGTTGCGAGCAATATTGATCGGGTTGTTGATGTAGTCGGTCGGGTGGAATTCCACCAGAGCATTGTCGTGCACGAAATCGAACAGCTCGCGTGTACCGAGGACGAAGCCGGCCACCGCCTTGCCCGGGTGAAACGTCTTGCGTTCACCAGTGACGATACCGCGCTCGATCAGCTGCGGCAGTGCTGCGGTGAACATCTCGGTATGGACACCGAGGTCTTGCTTGCCGTGCAAGAAACCGAGCACCGCATCGGGGATACCACCGATGCCGAGTTGCAGGCAGGCGCCGTCGTCGATCAGCTCAGCGACGTGTTTCCCGATCCGCTTCTCGATCTCCGTTGCTTCGCTATTGCGGTACTCGTCGAGGTCGCGATCGGCTTCGACGAACGTGTGTACCCGCGATACGTGGATGAAACTGTCACCAAGGGTGCGCGGCATTTGCCGGTTGACTTCGGCGATGATACGGCCGGCCGCAAGGGCGGCTGGCTTGGTTACTCCGACTTCGATGCCGAAGCTGCAGAAACCGTGCTCGTCCGGCGGACTGAGAATCACCAGCGCGGCGTCGAGCGGTAGCCGGCCCTCCTTGAACATACGCGGCATATCGTGCAGGTGCGCCGGTACGTAGTCGACGCTACCGCTATTGACCGCTGCGCGCGTGTTCTCCCCGACGAAGAAGTCACTGGTGCGGAAATGGCCTTCCATCTCCTTGCCGACGTACGGCGTGGCGCCGAGGGTCAGATGGTGCACGATCTCGACGTCGTGCAGTTGCTCGCTCCGTCGACTGAGGGCCTCGACCAGTTCGTGGGGTACGGCACAACCCGCGCCGAGGTAGACGCGGTCACCAGAGGTGATCGTGCGGACCGCCTCATCAGCGGTCTGCAACTTCGCCCGGTAGTCCTGCAGCCAGCTCATGCCGTTACCTCGAGTTCGAACCTGTCATGAATCATCCAGTCTAACCCGCTACGAGATCAGCGATCGGCGTGTATTCGGTGCCGTGAGCATCGGCCACACGGGGGTGCGTCACCTTGCCCCGATACAAGTTCACACCCCGCGCGAGAGTCGGGTCGCCGGCCAGCACTGCTGGCACCGGCCCCCGAGCCAACGCGGTTATATACGGCAGCGTAATGTTGCCCAGGGCGTAGGTGGCCGAACGGGCGACCAGGCTCGGCAGGTTCGGTACGCAGAAATGCGTGATGCCGTCTACCACGTAGGTCGGATCGCTCAGCCGCGTCGGCCGGCTGGTCTCGAAGCAACCACCCTGATCGATGGAGATGTCGACGATCAGGCTGCGTTCGCGGAGCAGACCGATCATCTCCTTGGTCACCAGGTGCGGCGTACGGGCACCCGGAATCAGGATCGCGCCGATCACCACGTCGGCATAACGCAGGACCTTGCGTAGTGTGAATTCGTTGGTCACGAATGTCGTCAGCTGAGCCGGAAATGCCCAATCGATCTCGCAGATGCGGCCGTAGTCCGCGTCGAGCAAGGTCACCCGGGCACCGGCCCCGAGGCAGGCACGAACCGCGTTACGCCCCACCGTTCCGGCGCCCAGCACGACGACCTCGGCCGGCGGTACCGCCGGCGCCCCACCGAGTAGAATTCCCATCCCGCCGTGGTCGCTCTGCAA
>JAUVBS010000071.1 GCA_030591105.1 bacterium
CGTGGTAGCGATTCACCACGGTGTAGGATTCGGCGCTGGTGCGCCGTTTCTGTGTGAACACCGACTCGTCGTCGAACGCGGTCGCGGGCGCCGGCAGATCGTTGACCTCGTTGCAAGCTCGCTCGCAACGGCGGCAACCGACACATAGCGTGGTGTCGTGCAGCACGCCGTAGCTGTCGGGGAAGCCGACGAACTCCTGGCTCGAACCGGCCAGCGCCGGCTTAGACGCAGCCGTAACGCCGACCGTACCGGCGATCTGCAGGAATGTTCTGCGCGATACCGACATGGCATCTTCCCCGTCTCGGTTGGCCAGGCGGCAGGCGATTCTCCGCCGGGCGACGACTGCCCGTTGTACGCCCCGGCGTTACCGGGCCTCGGCCAGCTCTTCGGTCTTCTCCGCGTGGCAGAACGTGCAGTCGGTCCGCAGATTCATCTGTTGATGGCAACCGATGCACTGCTGGTGCAACGCCCCGAATAAACCGGGCGCATGGATACTCTTCTGTTGGAACGGTGCGCCGTGGCAACTCTCACACAGCGGCGGCCGCTGGCCGCTGGGGCTGCGGTGATGGCAGCCCTGGCACAGCAGATCGTCACGGCCGTGGAACCGGCGCGCCAGATCGCTCGCCTCGATCCCGGCGCGTAGCTTTTCGACCACCTTGCGGTGGGGGAAAACCGTCGGTGCGTACTCCTGGGCCAGCTGCCCGATCACCACCGTCTCGGGATCGTCGTCGCCGGTCAGCGTTAGCGGCACCAGCGGCGGCCGTTGCGGCTGTGGCGGCGGTGTGAGCTGACCGTCTGCCGCGGCCACCTCTTCGGGACTCGGACCGTGGTGGCAGCGGTCGCAGTAGCGATCTGCGAGCGCCTCGGTCGGCATGGGTGCGTGGCAACCGGCGCACTCGGCCGCGTCCTTGCGCAGCTCGTGGCAACCGATGCAGCTGTGCTCGCTGGTTTGGGCGTGGTAGGCCACCGCCAACGTCACGTTGCCGCCGTCGCGGATCCCCTGCAGCGTGTGGCAGACGTTGCACGCGGCGAGGGTCTCGTGGTGACAGGCACGGCAAGTGGTCACCGCATTCTCGTGATGTAAGTGATCCAGCGGTACCGTCGGCATCTTCATCTGCGGCAGATCGTCGGGCGCAGAGTGGACCAGAACCCGGTCGGGCTGGCCCCGTTCGAGACGCGGAACCTCGTCCAGAACGAGGATCTGTTGACGCTCTTGCGCGTCGTGGCAACCGGCACAAGTGACCGGGCCGGCGACACTCTCGCGCAGCAAGTGGCAGTTCACGCAATGGGTGTGCGCAGCGCTGCGTAGCGCCGAAACACGGCCGAGCTGTTGGTCGCGATGGCAGCTACGGCACGACTCTTCCTGACCCTTGACGTAGGTGAGCTTTTCGGCTGCCGGATCCCACGTATGATGGCAGTGGTCGCAATCCTTCTCGTTGGCGTCGACGTGGCGCTGGTGCAGTGAGTTGTCAAACCCGGCCGGAGCGCGGGCAGAGACGAAGGTTGATTCGGCGACGTGGCACACACCGCACGCCTCGGTGCGCGGCGCCGCCCCCCCGCGTTCGTCGTGGCAGCCGATGCAGCGGTCGTGGTACGCCGCTTGTACCGCATCCTGATCGATATTCTCGCGACGGTTGAACAAGACGGAGATACGGCCATCGGTATCGGCAAGATGGCAAGCGGTGCAATCGACCTTACCATCGGGGTCAGCTGCGGCGAGCCGCTCGGTATGGCGATCGTGGCGGAAAACCGCCGGCGGTCGCTCCAGCTCGCCGAAGACGGCCATCGCATCGATAACGATCACATCGGTCACGGGAACACCGGAAGCCGCGGACTGTCCTTGACCGCCGAGCAGCCAGCTACCGAGGCCCACCAACGTTCCTACGACCAGGACGGCCATGATCAGCAGTCCGGTTCCGGTCACCTTGTCGTTCGCCATCGCTCAGTGCCGCCTGTGCGCGGGCCGGCCACTCGGCCGACCACTGTTACGCTTTCATCGCTTCCGGTATCTCCATGCACTCGACCAGAATCTCGCTGATGAACTTCGTGTGCATGCCCAGGTCATAAAAACCGATCACGTCCTCGATACCGCTGTGACAGTTGTGGCACGGGGTGATACAGATCTCCGCGCCGGTGGCCGCTAGCTGCTCCGCCTTGACCCGGTTGCTCAGCATGCGCGAGTGCTTCCACGGCGGTCCGCAATTGATCAAGCCCCCGCCGGCGTTACAGCAGTAGTTGTGCTCGTAGTTGGGTTGCATATCGGCGAAGTTCTCGCACATCGCACCGACCACATAGCGTACTTTCTTGCCCAACCCCATGCCACGCACTGTGTTGCACGGGTCCTGGAGGGTGACCGGCGGTTCGTATTTCTGTTTGATCTTGATGCGTCCGCTCTTGATCAGTTCGTAGTAGAAGTCGATGGCATGAACCATCGTGACCGGCGCCTGACGCCAGGCGAGCCAACGCGGCCCGTCATACACCGCGCCGCGGAAGGCATGACCACACTCGCCCATCACGACTCTCTTGACTTTCAACCGCTGCGCCGTCTCCCAGTGCAGCTTCTCGACGCGCCCCATCACCTCGAAATCACCCGAGTACATCGCCATGTTGCTGTTGTCCCAGCCGTCGGTGGCCGGCATGGTCCAGTCGATACCCGCAACGCGCATGATGAGCGCCATGTTGTTGATCAGCTGGGCAAGGATCTTCGGCTCCGGGGCGATCACCGAGTACATGACGTCGGCCCCCTCCTTCTCGAGGGGGATGCGCGCAGCGGTGACCTCGGTGATCGCCTCGTCCTCTTGCCACTGCACGGTGTCGATCCACTCGTCTTCGTGGACCCACATCTGATTCAAGGTGACCGCGTGGCTGTTGGTGGTGTCCTGCAGGTACTGAGGGACCACACCCAGCAGATTGCAGATGCGGCGCACGGTCATGATCAGATACGCAATGTCGATGCCGAACGGGCAGTACATGCTGCAGCGTCGGCACACCCCGCACTCGACGAAGGCGATCTCCGCCATGCGGCGGATCGACTCCGGCTCGACACGGCCCTTGCGCTCCACCAGTTCCCAGAGCGTGTCTTTGACCTTGGCCACCGGCGCGTACCGGGGATCCTTGTCGCGCGAGAGGTAGCTGTGACACGCCTCGGCGCAGAGCCCGCAGTGGACGCAGGTGTCGAGAAAGACTTGCAGACGAGCAGAGCACTCTTTGGTCAACACTCGCTGAACTGTACGCTCGATCTGTTCGGTGGTAAGCCGGGCGATACCGGTATCGATCGCAACGTCGGTGACCGGCTTGTTGACAGGGTAGAGGCTCATGGTGCGATCACTCCTGGGACGCTACCAGTCACGCGCGTTGCGGAAGCCGAACTCGCTACCCATGTAGGCGCGCGTCAGCGGGAAAAAGATCATGTGCACCAACCGCGTCCACGGGATCGCGGCGAGCCAGATACACCCGGTCACGATGTGTAACGTGAGCATCAAACGGTACGGTCCGACCTGCAGGTGGGCGAGCAGTCCAGTGACAAACGGTGCGATCACTACTGCGAGCAACGCGAAGTCGGTCCAGCGGGTGACGTAGCGCACAGTGGGATCGGCGATCCGTCGCAACGCGAAGAACACGCCGCCGGCGATCACGATGACAGTCATCCAGTCGGCCCACGCACCGGGCCAGCTGCCCCACGCGAAACCAAACGTGGCTGCGAACACCTCGGTATGCGCGGCGAGGAACAACGGCGACACGAGCAGGCAGATGTGAAACAGGAACGAGACCATCGTGAACAGCGGCCGCAACCGCATGTTGACCGTGTTGTACGGCACCAGCCAGTGCGTCAAAGAACGGACCGCGTACCCGGGATGAAGATACGGCAGGATCACCTTGTCCTTGCGCGTCGGACCGATCAAGGCGACCAGCCGCCAGACGCCGCCGCCAATCAGCGCCGCAAACGCCAGCCAGACCAGCGGTCCCCGCACGAACTCGTACATCGTCACCCTCTCATTGCGGTCCGCCGTGACGGCCGCCTAGCTACCGCCGAGCAGTTCAACCGAGCAGTTCAACCGAACAGTTCAACCGAGCAGCTCAACCGAGCAGCTGCGCCAGCGGGACGACTTCGCGCACATACTTGCCGTCCTGCACGGTACGAAGCAGCACGCTCTGGCCGTCGGGCGCGAAGCAGTGCGGCCAGAGCATCTCGTAATCCGGCCCGACTTGGCGACCGTCGATGACCAGCAGATAGCGGCCGCCGCGCTCGGCCTTGACCGCCACGTGTGATCCGCCCGGTTGCGTGACCGGTTCCCACACCATGTCGAAATCGTTGTCCCACGCCTCGCCATCGACAGCGATGGACCAGCGGTCGTGGTCCTTGACGGCGGCGGCGATATGCTTCCCGTCGCCGACAAACGTCGGTGCAGTCACCATCTCACCAAAGGTGCGCCGCCACGGCCGGTCGTCGACCGCCACGGTCCAGCGGCCGAAATCGGTCGCCACCACCGCCGCCAGACGCTGCCCGTCGGCGGAGAACCGCTGCTGCCAAAGCTGGGCGTAACGGCCCGGCCAGATCACTTCGCCGTCAGCGGCCAGTGTCCAGTTGCCATCGGTCCGTACCGGGGCAATCACCGCGCCGCCGTCCGGGCGAAAGCAAGGCCGCCAGACGCAGCCGAAGAGGCGGTCCCAAACCTTGCCGTCCACCGCGATGGTGTAGTCGGCGATGTCGGTGCGGACTTGCGCGGCGATGTGCCGACCTGTGGCATCGTAGATCGGCTCCCAGATGTTGATGAACTTCTCGTCCCACCGCTCCCCTTGCTCGGCCAGCGACCAGGTGCCGGCGAAGAACCCCTCGACATCGGCCTCCTTGCGCGGCTCGACCTGTACCGTGGCGGCGGCGCGCTCCCCGTCACCGCTGACGCAATAGTCGCGAACCATGTCGTACAGCTGGGGCCACGGCTGGCCGTTCAGCGCAACGGCGTAACGATTATCCTGCTTGATCAGTGCGGCTATACCGAGACCATCGGCGGTGAAGCGAGGATCCCAGACGAACTCGAAGGTCTCATCCCAGGTGCGGCCGTCGACCGCCACCGTCCAGGCGTAGTCGTTCATCGCGAGGCCCGCAAGCTTGCCCTGCGCACTGAAACGCAGATACCAGAGCCGCTCGTAAGTTTCGGGCCACGATTCGCCGTTGACGACGGCGGTCATGCGGCCGTCCTCGCCAACGACCAGCGCCGCGAAGCGCTCGCCGTCGGGACTGGGCAGCATCTCGAGCAGCTCACGGTACTGTTGCCGTAGACCGGCTACATCGGCCAGCGGTTTGCGGCCAGGTGTCCAATCCCAGTTCCCGTTGCGGCTCATACAGTTCCTCCGCCATCCGTCGCACCGGTATGGAGCTTCGACGTGCCGATCCTAACGACGAGGCCCGCCGTTTTTGACAAATTAATAACAATTGCCAAATACAGGCTGGACTGGCGACAAATCTAGGTAACAGCTCCGGAAAAGTCCATGGAATTTGCCGACGAAATTACCTAGTTAACATATTGGCTATTATTGCGTTGGAAGTATGAGTCGCGTGGCCCGGCCCAACTGCAAGTATGGTAATCCCATGTGCGTAAACCAGTTGGAAGTCGCCATCAGAAGGCCTGATCCAGGGCCGACACTCGGCTCGAACTGCGTAATAATGACCCATTCCCGGGTAAAGCTGTCAAAATTTTACTAGCCATGGTTGTCTTTAGCGCTGGAATCATCTATGGTTGGACGCGATACCGGCTCGGGGCCTCTATATCGATCCGGTCCTGCCCCATCGGCATAAGGGAGGCTGTGGTGAGCAAGAAGATCCTGGTCATCGACGACGAACCTGACATCAGGATGTTCCTGACGACCCTCTTGGCGCAAAACGGGTACGAGACCGTGACCGCCGCCGATGGACTGAGTGGCTTCGAAATCGCCAAACGGGAGAAACCGGATCTGGTGAGCCTCGACCTGCAGATGCCAGACAAGTCCGGTACCGACTTCTACCGCCGGATCACCCGCGACCCGGAGTTGAAAGACACACCGATCATCGTGGTCAGCGCACTGTCCGGTCGTAACCTGGCGGTCAAGGGAGCCGTCGCGGTGTTCGACAAACCCATCGACCCGGACGAGTACCTTACCGCCATCGGCTTGGCCACGGCCTGAGAGCCGCCGCCGATTTCAGCGAGCTCGTGAAACCCCGCGGACAGCTCGCCGTGTCAGATGCTCCAGACCAACCCCAGCGACAGCACTTCTTTGAACTGAACCTCCTTACGCACCGCGTCGCTGACGGCCTCCCCGTTGATCAGATTACCGCCGGCGTCGAACTCGGGTACGACACTGTTGTCGTACTTGGCATAGATGAAACGTACCTCCAGCTGAATCGCGATGACCTTGGTGACTTTCACCGTGAACTGGTTTTCCCAATCCCCTCTGATCGTGGTGGAGTAGCTCGCGACGTCCTCCCCGATGCCGTAAGTAGCGCGGTCCGCCGCAGAAATGTCTGCCAGCGCCTGCTCCGCCGAATACCAGAACGGCTGATAGAGCGTCACCCGCGATAGCCAGTTGACCGCGTCGCCGAGGATCGGTGTCCGGTAGTCGACGCGCAACTCGAGACCGAGGTCGTCACCTTGCGAGCTGGCCGTCGTGTGGTCGTCCGGATCAACGGTTATGAAATATTGACGGATAAGCTGGCGCGTGGACACACCAAGTCGCAACAGCAGGATCTTTTTCTCCGTATTGATGAACGCCCGCGAGATACCGGTCGCTTCGGTGAAGGAGACCGGATTCAGAAAGAGGTCCCGCCCGAACTCATCGGATCGGTCGGCGAACTGGCTGCGGATCCGCAACGAGAGATACGGGTCCCAAGGCGAGTGCCGTTCCCATCGCAGTAAGCTCTCAAAGTCGAGTTCGTCGACGGTCTTTTCCGGCCTTTGCCAGTTGCGATCGTCGTCCTGCTGAAGTTGTTGACCGAAAGCCATCTTCAGTCGGTTGAACCAGTTCCAGTCCTCGTGGAATTGATTTTCCAGCCGCCCGATGAACTGGGTCGACCAGCTGGCCGAACTCTTGTCGTCGAACGCCCAATTCGAACTGTAAGCACTCTGCAGTACGTTGAGGTTCCAGTCCATGCCGGGATACCACCGGCCGACTTCCAGCATTCGCGGCTCGTCGGCTTCTTCGTCGGCTCGAGCCGGTGCCGCCGGGCCGCATATTGACCAGACGACCAGTACGCAGATGCCCAGTGCCGCTCTCGCGAACCACTTCGTCATGACATTCTCTCCTTGAGTTCATGAGACCGCGTGACGGTTGTGCGATCGTAAGAGTTGGCGTGGTGCGATCGTATGAGTTGGCGTGGTGCGATCGTACTCACTGATATCGTCGCGCTCTCTCCCAACAAATCAGCCGGTGCCGCCGGGCCGCGCTTACGCGGCACCTTTGTCCGCGGTCGCCGTGTGAACCACTCGCTGCGAGAACGGAATCTCGATACCGTTGGCGTCGAATGCTTCCTTGATCTTGCGCTGCATGTCGTTGTGGAGATCCCAGTAGTCGGCCGCTTTCGACCACGGGCGCACGATGAAGTTCACACTCGAGTCGGCCAGCTCCGTCACCGCGACGACCGGAGCGGGGTCCGGCAAAACACGGTCGTCTTGCGCCAGAAGTTCTTCGAGGACCCGGGTGGCGTCCGCAATGGACGAATCGTAGCCGATGCCGACGACCATGTCGACCCGACGGGTGTCGTAGCCGTTGTAGTTGGAGATGGTGTCCCCGTAGATCTTGTTGTTGGGCACGATGACCTTGATGTTGTCCGGGGTACTGACCGTGGTGGTGAAGATCGCGATGTCGATCACCTTGCCCTTGACGCCCCCGGCCTCGATGAAGTCGCCGACCTTGAACGGTCGGAAGAACAGGATCATCACGCCGGAAGCGAAGTTCGAGAGCGACCCCTGCAACGCGAACCCGACGGCAAAACCGGCGGCGCCCAGAATGGCGACGAAACTCGCCGTTTGCACCCCGAATTTGGCCAAGGCGGCGATGACGACGAACGCCATGATGACCATGTAGGCCAAGCTCGACACGAACCCGGTCAGACCCAGGTCCAGGCCGCGAGAATTCATGACCTTGCGGATACCGCGGCGCACCATGCCGGCGGCGATGCGGCCGATGATCAGGATCGCCAGCGCAGCAATCACTTTCGGACCGTAAGCGATTCCGATCTGACTCAGCTTCTCGAGCCAGGTCTGCGCATTCACCAGTTGATCTTCCA
>JAUVBS010000448.1 GCA_030591105.1 bacterium
GCCGAGGATGATGATCAGATCGTAACTGCGGCCGGCCGCCTGATTCCAGGCATCGGCGGCGATCTGCCCGGAAAAGACGTAGCCGGCGTGGGGTGCGACTAGCACGACGGGACGATCGCTACCCGCAGGGCGTCCGTCCCGCAAAAACGCATCGACCGCCGCCCGCAACTTGACCGGATCATCGGGATAGAACCGACCCGCGACCACCGGTGACCGTACGGCTGCTACGGCCGGGACCGTCGACAACACCAACAGCACCGACGGCGCCAGCAACACCAACAGCACCGGCAGTACCAACATCACCGACGGCACCGGCAGCAAGGCCAGAGCCAATACCGTCCGGACCCATCGGTTCCACTGTCCTATTGCCGTCAGATTCAAGGGACCTCCCGATCCGGCTCACACCGATACCAGCCTAACGCAGGTAGCACGGTCGAGCAATCAGCGCGGTCGAGCAATCAGCGCGGTCGATCGTGCGACCGATGGGACTACTCCCACACCCCGGCGATGACTGTGCCGCACGCACTACAGCAGCCGCCGGTGATCCGGTCGGCGGTGACGAAGAAACCGCGGCGCTCGATCACCACTTCGCCGCAGCCGGGGCAGTGAGTCTGGTTGCCGGGGTGCCCCGGAACGTTGCCGACGTAAGCGTAACGGATCCCCTGGTCCACGGCGATCTCTCGTGCGCGCTCGAGGGTCCGGACCGGGGTATGCGGCAGATGGCGAAGCTGATAATCGGGATGAAAGCGCGTGAAGTGCACCGGCACATCGGGCCCCAATTCGCCGGCGACCCACTTGGCCAGTTCGGTGAGCATCGCTTCGGAATCGTTCAGCGTCGGAACCACCAGATTGACCAGCTCGAGGTGCGTGTCGCTGCGCGCAACCTGTTTGATGCTACGCAGGACCGGCTTGAGATCGGCGTCGCACACCTTGTGGTAGAAATCCTGGCTGAAACCCTTCAAGTCGATCTTGATCGCATCGAGGACCTCGCACATCTCCGCCAACGGCGCTTCGTTCATGAAGCCGCAACTGATCAGTACGTGGCGGAGCTGCTGCTCGCGTCCCGCGCGCGCGATGTCGGTCAGGTATTCGGTGAAGACCGTCGGCTCGTTATAGGTGAACGCGATGATCGGCGCGTCCTCGTCGGCGGCCGCCCGTGAGATGCTCTCGGGCGAGATCAGGCGGCTCTCGTAGTCCTCGGGCTTCGCCTGGGAAATTTCCCAGTTCTGGCAGAACTTGCAGTGCAGAGAGCAGCCCGAGGTGGCCAGCGAGAAAGCCAGGCGGCCGGGCAGGAAGTGGTAGAACGGTTTCTTCTCGATGGGGTCGACGTGGACCGTGATCGGGCGTCCGTAGACCAGCGTGCGCAATTCACCGTCGACGTTGATACGCGCCTGGCAGCGGCCGCGTTCACCGACTGCGATCAGACAGTTTTGTGCGCAGAGCAGACAACGGACGACGGTCTGCCCGTGGTCGAAGTCCAGTCCGGCGTCCAGCGCTTCACTGCCGGCGGCCGTGGCCGGGTCGTGGCACCGGGCGCAACCGACCTCGGCCATGGCGCTGGAGATCCAGTAGCGCGCGCGCGGAGCCTGCCGGATCAACCGGTCGAGAGAGTCGCCGGCCTGCGCATCGGTCGGCGCCAGCCCGAACCAGCGCGCAGTCGGACCGGGCAACGAAGCGCCTACGCAAACACCACCCAGCACGGCGGCAAGCCGGCCGAGGTGTCCGAGAAAAAGGCGGCGGGACAGCGCGGTGGCCATGGCAATCACCTCACCCCCTAGTATAACGCGTCGATCGGTGACCGGGCAGCTCTAGCTCGGCGATCGTGGTCTAACAATGAGAACGTGTCCCCTCCAACTGCAATGAGAAAATGCCCCTTCATGGCAGCCACAACATGCAGGGGCTGATTGCCTCGAGCGAAAGCGATGCTGGCTGGGGGCATGATCTGGAGCCGGTTGCTAGGTGAGCCACTCCTCGGCTCCGATCCCGCACCTGAGAGTCGAGCCCTCGCGGGATCGAATCCCGCTATCTGACCTACGCATCGACCCCAGCCTCAACCGCTGCCTAGACCGCTGCCTAGACCGCCGCCTAGACCGCTGCCCAGACCGCTGCCCAGACCGCTGCCTAGACCGCCGCCTAAACCGGTGCTGCAACCGCGGTCTCCATCGTCACCTCGGCCCCACCTCCCCGCTCATGCCACAACCGATGACAAGCTCCACAGAGCGTCACCAGGTTCTCCGGCCGGTTCGATCCTCCACGCTGTCGCGGTACGATGTGATGAACTTCGAGAAACCGCGTCCGTCCGCAACCCGGTGCCCGGCAACGGTGCCGGTCTCGCGCCAGTACCGCCCGGCGTACACGAGGCGCGATCGTCGTCGTGTTCCGGCCACCGTGTTCGCAGACA
>JAUVBS010000217.1 GCA_030591105.1 bacterium
CGTGACGCTCGGATGCTCCACGCACCATGAACAGACTCTCGCCGCGCGAGTTGAGGACGACCCGTGTTGCTGGCAGCAACGGTCCGAGGTCTTCGAGCGCGACCGGATCCTGCGCCTCGATCAACACGTTGCTCAGATAGACCTGTGCCGGGTCGGCACTGCCGTGATCGCGGGCGCCGACGATCAGGTCGGGTAGGATAACGACCGCCGTGTCGGTGGCGGCGGTCGTCGCGGACGGGGCGGAAACGGCTTGGTCTGCCGCGGCGACGGTTTGGTTTGGCGCGGCGGCGGCTTGGTCTGCCGCCAGGGCCAGTGTGGGTAGGCCCGGTAGCCAAGTTCCGGCGAGCACGAGCAACACAGTCGCGACACGAATGCAGCGGGAAATCGACGCGGTGGGCCGGTTGCAGCGGACCGATCTTCGCCGTGCGATTATCAGGCTGTCGGAACTCGCTCCGAGACAAAAATCCCCCGGGGGTGCGCTGGTCGGCGACCGCCAGGACCCCCCGGGGGGCCCTGGCAGACCGGTGCTAGCGGCTTGCTTCACTGCACCAATGTCATTCGCCGCGAAGCGTTGCGGCCGCCGGCTTCGATACGGACCACGTATGTACCCGAGGCGACGCGCCGGTCGGCGGCGTCGCGGCCGTTCCAGATCAACTCCTGGCGGCCGGCGGGGCGCCAACCGTCGATCAAGGTCGCGACGTGCCGGCCGTCGAGCGAGAATACGGCCATCTGTACCCGACCGGCTGTGCCAAGATGGAAGGCAATGGTCGTGCTCGGGTTGAACGGATTCGGGTAGTTCTGGTCCAAGCGGAGCGCGGCTAAGGGCAAGTCGTCGTCGACGGCGCTGACCGACGGTGCCGCCAGTGGGCGCTGGTAGACGCCGTTACCGTAGGTGGAGACGCGGAGCGCGCGATTGGTCGCACTGACGGTCAAGTCCATGGCGACTACGGCTTCGGGTAAACCGTCGCTGAAATCTTGCCAGGTGGTGCCGCCGTTCTGCGAGACATACACGCCGATGTCGTTACCCACGTAAACGATGTCGGAATAGAGCGGATCGACCACGACCGAGCTGGTCGGCACGTCGGGCAGGTCGCCGGTGATGTCCTGCCACTGGTCACCGCCGTCGATGGACTTGAAGATATGGCCGGTGCCGAACCCGCCGAAGGTGATGTAGACGGTGTCGTCGCTGTCCGGGGCGATGGCGAAGCCGATGGGGTAGCGGTCCGGCAAGCTGCCGGTAACATCGGTGAACTCGCCGGCGCCGTTGCGGCTGCGAAACACCTTCGCGCGGGTGAATACCGGCGCGGTGGTCGCGTAGAGGTTCAAGTGCGACTGCGGCGCCACGGTAAGGTTCAAGATGGGGTTGCCATCTAGCGCCATACCGCCGTTGACCACGTTCCACTGGCTGCCGCCGTTGATCGATTTGTAGATGTGGGCGCGCCCGGCGTAGATAACTTGGCTCCCCGACAGACCACCCAGGGCGAACGGCGCGATAAAACTGGTCGCACTGCCGCCCGACGGGGGGGAGATGCCCGACCAGCTCGCCCCGCCGTTGTACGATTTGAACAGGTTCAGGTACTGCGCTGACCCGTAGAGCACCTGGTCGTTGAAGTAATCGATGCCGGTCCAGCCGCCGTCACCGCCGATCACCCGCGTCCAGGCGACCGTCCCGGTATATATCGCGGTCGAATTGTCTTGCATGCCACCTAGCGCCAGCAGCGAGTCGCGCTGCGAACTCGAGAAACCGGCGTAGAACTGCTGCGATTGGTAACCACCATTGCACCCGGAAAAGGTCTCGGCGGCGTCGAGGCTGCGGAAGATTCCACCGTCGTTAGCGAAGTAGACGATATCCGAATCGGTGGGGTGGAAGACGAGGTCGTGGTGGTCGGCGTGAGAATAGTTGGGGGGACCCTCTGGTCCGCCTGGCGGTGTCTGGCCGAAATACCAGGCCGACCAGCTCGATTTCTCCACGAGGTTCGAGCCGCCGTTCGTCGATTTCCAGATGTTCAGACCGGCGGCGACCACCAGTTGCGGATTGTCGGGGTGGATCGCCACGTCGTGGGAGAACCAGCCTTGCCAGACCGAGTAGTCGGTCGTCGAGACGATCTGCCAGGTAGCACCGGCGTTTTCGGAACGGCAGAGCCAGGTGTAGTATGAACCCAGGCCGCCGTTGCCGACCGAGGCCATCATCACATCGGGATGGTTGCGGCAGATGGCCAACTGCGTCTTGCCGGCATAATCGGCCGGCAACCCTTGCGCCGGTCCGAGGGCAGTCCAGCTGTCGCCGCCGTCGGTGGTGCGGTAGAGTCCGCGTCCGTCGCTTTCGAGGTTGCCGCAGGCGATCACCACCGTGTTCGGGTTCTCGCTATGGATCACCAGGTCGGTCACCATGATCGTCTCGTGCACCGGCTGCCAGCTGTCGCCGCCGTCGGTGGACTTGTAGGTCCCCTCGGTGGTGCCGGCCCAGACGGTCTGTGGGTTCGTCGGGTCGATTCGTACCACCTGGATGCCGCGCTGTTGCTCGTAACTCCAGTCGAGCGCGTGACTCCAACTCAGTCCGCCGTCGGTGGTCTTGAGGATCCCCATCCCGAAGCTACCGCGGGTCAGGCGTACCGCGATGCCACCCTGGGTGTCGTCGTAGGAATAGACCTCGCCGGTCCCGATGTACATGGTCAGGGTGTCGGCTGGGTCGATGGCGATACTGCTCACGCCGAGCACCGGCAGACCGGTGGCGACCTGTTGCCAGGCGGCGGGACCTACGCCGCCCGTGAAGCTGCGCCACAAGCCACCGCTCGCGGCGCCTGCCCAGACGGTCGATGGATTGATCGGGTTGAGGGCGACGGCGAGGGTACGGCCACCGATATTGTGCGGACCGATACCGTGCCACGGTGGTGTGTCGCGGTTGCTCTTGCCGGGCTCTGCTCGAAGTCGCTGCGCTTGCTCGAAGGCGTCGATGTAACCACGCCGCGGTGAATGCGTCGCGGGGTAGGCGCGCTCGGCGGCAAACCGCTGCAACGCTTGCATGGCGCCCGAAGCACGTACGGGATCACGGTAGCGCGGGACGGACTCCAGATGGGCGAAAGCGAAGACGACGATGGCGAGGTACAGAACAATCGCTGCGCGCGAGGGCGAGATACGCATGGCAGAACCTACCGATCTGTCGGGGAGGATCCGTGTAGCCTGAACCACTCGCTATCATGATACCGGGTTTGGTAGGTCCGATCAAGTAGGGTGCCGCGAGTTAGGTGCCGCTCGCGAGCAGGTGATCGACGGCGGTGAGGATCTCATCGCCGGTGAACGGTTTGCAGAGGGCCAGATCGGCTCCGAGCAGAGTTGCCGAGCGCAGGTGGTCGTCGGCTGCGATGTGACCACCGCCGCTGATGGCGATCACCTTGGGTACCGGATCGGCGCGTCGCAGATCGAGAATCGTCTCGATACCGTCCTTTTCCGGCATGATGATGTCCGTGATCACCACGTCGGCCGGAGCGCGTCGGTGCAGCTTGATTCCCTCCTTGCCATCGCGTGCGGCGACGGCCGTGTAGCCGGCTCGCACCAGTATCGTTACCAGGTAGTCGCGTACGCCGCGGTCGTCTTCGATGACCAGAATCTTCGTCACGTCATTCCTTTTGCTACCGGTCCGTGCGCCGGATCGTTCCGTGCCGGCGGGTACTCCGCGCGGAAGATCGGTTCAACAGGCACCCGGATCAAGGAAAGCTCACCTGACCGGAGCCGTGATCGTGCAGGGATCGTTCGGCTGGATCGCCGAGGCAAACCACGTTGCCGGCGCCGTAGATCGCCGCCGCCAGCCGACGGACAGGACTGACGATGACGTCGCCGCAGCCGTAGACGTCGATCACGGTGACGTCGCTGCGCAGATCAGTGGCGTCGATGTTTCCGGCGCCGTAGCTCTCAACGGTGAGGCTGTCGATCGCCCCGGCCAAGGTCACCGTGCCGCTGCCGTACTGGCGCACGGCGACGGTCGGGCCGCTGAGCCCGATAACCTGACACTCGTCCGGTCCATAGGTTGCCAGCGAACGGAGGGTCGGGACGGTGATCTCGACCAGACCCGTGCTGGCCGAGCGACTGCCGCGGGCAGCTTCGATCACGAGGGTGCCCTCGGCTACCCGGCAGTCGATGCGCTCTTGTAGGTTGTCGTCCA
Source organism: bacterium (assembly GCA_030591105.1). GTDB lineage: Bacteria > Krumholzibacteriota > Krumholzibacteriia > LZORAL124-64-63 > LZORAL124-64-63 > JAUVBS01. Next base: position 4,160 of record JAUVBS010000217.1, read on the forward strand.
CCGTCACCGTCACGCTTGCCGCGGTGCCGGCGACCAGACGCACCGGGAACGGGACCCGGATCTCGACCTGCGCGAACGGTGCGATCGCGCGATCGACGGTGATCACCGTACCGGATCCTTCAGTGACGGGGTTGTTCCATAAACGCGGCGGTACCTCCCAGCCAGCAGTGCTGACGATATTGTCGCCGGCTGCCGCGGTAACGCCACAGCCGACCAACCACACCAGCAATATTACCACTGCGCGCGCGTTCATTTGCCGATACCTTTCGTTGCGATGGGCCGGCTGCCCGGTGGCGGTGGGTATCCGTATCAGATCCGCGCCAGGGCCTGCCTCAAATCGTCGATGATGTCCTCGATGTTCTCCAGCCCTACCGATACCCGGATC
>JAUVBS010000281.1 GCA_030591105.1 bacterium
CCAAGCTGGCGTTCTGGCGGGCGACGATCTCGGCATCGTTCTGCTGGACGTGACTCCGCTGAGCCTCGGTATCGAGACTCTGGGTGGCGTGATGACCCGCTTGATCGATCGCAACACCACCATCCCGACCAAGAAGAGTCAGATCTTTTCCACGGCGGCCGACAGCCAGGATACCGTAGACATTCATGTTCTGCAGGGCGAGCGTGAGATGGCGATCGACAACAAGACCATCGGCCGGTTCCAGTTGACCGGTCTGCCGCCGGCACCGCGCGGCGTGCCTCAGATCGAGGTGACATTCGACATCGACGCCAACGGGATTCTGTCGGTCTCCGCGGTGGACAAGGCCACCGGCAAGGAACAGTCGATCAAGATCCAGGCTTCCAGTGGTCTGTCCGATGACGAAGTCAAGCGCATGGTCCAGGACGCCGAGACGAACGCCGACGTCGACCGGATAAAGCGCGAGTTGATCGATGTGCGTAACGAGGCCGACGCTCGGATCCACGCGGCCAAGAAGAGCTTGGCCGACCTCGGGGACGACCTTGACGCCAACCTCAAGGAGAGTGTCGAGACCAAGATCAAGGCGCTCGAAGAACTGCTCACGACTGAAGATGCCGCGATGATCCGCACGGCGAGCGACGCGCTGGTGACGTCGGTCCAGGAGCTGGCGAGCCAGGCTTACGCCAAGGCGTCGGCGGCCCAGGGGGGCGGCGATGCCCAGGCTGCCGGTGCTGCCGATGGCGGTCCGATACCGCCGGACGGCGAGGACCAGAAGCAATCGGTCGACGCCGAATACGAGGTTGTCGACGACGATGGTCAGTCATCCTAGATGGCATCCCGAATGTCGGAGGGCGGGCTACAATCCGAGGATCGCCCTCCGGTGTTGGGATACTTTGCGCCCTCGCACTCATAAACCCTACGGAACTTGCGACTTAGGGGCCAGGGTCGGGGGCGCACAATAAAGACAAAAATAGTTTTTGACCCGACGGGGAGAATTTCATAAAATGGAATTCGATAATCATTCCTGTTTGAGTACCGGCTCCAACGCGTTGGCTTCCAGTCGGCATAATGAATTGGGTGGGAACACCCTCGGATTGCAGGCGTAAGAGCGATGGCAACGGCTCGGCGGATACAGGAGTAACTTAGTCAAGTAATGTCGGGTATTCCCGAGGATGACGAGTGCGGCCACGCCCAAGCAGAAGGCCGCAATCGACGGAGGATGCAAATTGTACGAGGTGGAGCTCAGCAGCGACCGCCGCGAGGACCCGAGTCTGCAGCACTATCTGCAGACCATCGGCAAGCACGATCTCTTGACCAAGGAAGAGGAGTTCGCACTGGCGAGGCGCGTCCGCGCCGGCGACATGGCGGCGCTGGACCATCTGGTCAACGCGAATCTGCGTTTCGTCGTCAGTGTGGCGAAGAAATTCCTCAATCAAGGTCTGTGCTACATGGACTTGATCGCCGAGGGGAACATCGGTCTGATCACGGCGGCGAAGCGTTTCGACGAGCGACGTGACTTTCGCTTCATCTCCTATGCGGTCTGGTGGATCCGGCAGGCGATCCAGAAAGCCATCGCCGAGCAGACCAACACGGTACGGCTGCCGATCAACCGCTCGCAGCAAGCCCAGAAGTTCAAGCGGGTGGCCCAGAAGCTCGAGCAGAAGCACGGGCGCCAGATCAAGGACGAGGAAATCGCTGAAGTCATGAGTCTCAGCAATCGTAAGATGGGGCAGATCCGCGCGGCGAGTCGCCCCATGTTGAGTCTCGACCAATCGATTTACGACGACGACGCGACGCTGGCCGACACCCTGATCAACCCCGACGACCTGACGCCGGAGGATGATTTCATCCTGGACGAACTACAGGCAGAAATGGGACGCGCTCTCGCGCTGTTGACCGACCGCGAGCGCGACATCGTCGTACGCTATTACGGTCTTGGCACGGCGGAGACTTCCTCGCTGGAAGCGATCGGCCAGGACATCAATCTCTCCCGCGAACGCGTACGCCAGATTCGTAACCAGGCCCTCGCGAAGATCCGCCAAGCGGTGGGTCAGGAGAAGCTGGTCGACTACCTCTATTGACACGGCAGCGGACTCGAAGGAAAAGGGATCGATCGATGGTGTCGGCGGCCGTGTTCACCGCGCATTGACCGTTGACTTTTGACTGCTTCTTGCTACATTTTCCGGTCGCGGTGGGCGATTAGCTCAGCTTTGGTTAGAGCGCTTGTTTGACAGACAAGAGGTCACTGGTTCAACTCCAGTATCGCCCACCAGTTTGAGTCCTCGTAGAGGTGGCGCCGACCGGCATCACCTTTTTTGCTAATGGCCAGCGTAGCCGAAAGGCCCGCGATCATGTCTAACCCGCAATTGGTTCTACCGGACGGTCAGCGCTTGGACGTAGCCGTCGGTACGCCCTTCCGGGACGTGGTGCTTTCGCTGGGAGAAGGTCTACTGCGCAGCGCGCTGGCGGTGACCGTCGACGATAGGCATTACCGCCTCGCCGACAAGGTCACCGGCGGTGGCAACTTCCAGGTGATCACCCGTGGTAGTGACGCGGGCTACGAGACCTTGCGACACTCGACGGCTCACCTGATGGCGTGGGCCGTCCAGGAGCTGTATCCCGACGTGAAGTTCGCCTTCGGGCCGGCGATCGAGAACGGGTTCTATTACGATTTCGACCGGTCCGATCCGTTCAACGAAGACGACCTGGCGCAGATCGAAAACAAGATGCGCGAGCTGGCGAAACAGAAGATCGCCATCGAGCGCGAGGAGCTCGACCTCGATCAGGCGCGCACCTTGTTCGCCGACCAGCCTTACAAGCTCGAGCAGATCGACACCTTGGCTGACGAACAACTTTCGATCTACCGCCTGGGCAATTTCGTCGATCTCTGTGAGGGACCGCATGTAGCGACCACCGCCGACCTGAAGGCGTTCAAACTCCTGAGCGTTGCTGGTGCGTACTGGCGCGGTGACAACAGCGGGCCGATGTTGCAGCGGATCTACGGTACGAGCTGGTTCAAGAAGAAGGAACTCGATACCCACTTGGCGATGCTCGAAGAAGCGCGAAAACGCGACCACCGCAAACTGGGCCGGGAACTCGACCTGTTCGGGATCATGGAGGAGGCAGGCCCTGGTTTGTCGTACTGGTTTCCCCGCGGAGACATCCTGCGCCAGCAGGTCATCGACTACTGGCAGCAGGTTCACCGCGAGCACGGCTACAAGATGGTCACCACCCCGCACATCTCCCGAGCGAGCTTGTGGGAGACGTCGGGGCACATGGAGTTCTACCGCGAAAACATGTACATATTCGAGCAAGACGATCGGCCCTACGTCGTCAAGCCGATGAACTGCCCCGGCCACATCCTCATGTACAAGCGCAAGACGCGCGGCTGGCGTGGCCTGCCCGTACGGTACGCCGAGCTGGGCACGGTGTACCGGGCCGAGTTGAAGGGGACACTGCACGGCCTGATGCGTGTGCGTGGTTTCACCCAAGACGACGCCCACATATTTTGCACTCCGGAGCAGCTAGAGCAGGAGGTGCTCGGCTGTCTCGAATTGGTGCAGGAGATCCTCGGCACCTTCGGTTTTGACGAATACCGGGTCGAGCTCTCGGTGCGTGATCCGCTCGACAATTCGAAGTACGCCGGGAGTGACGAACAGTGGGCGGCAGCCGAACAGTCGTTGGTCACGGCGTTGGTGAAATGGGGCATCGCTTACACCCGAGTGGAAGGCGAGGCGGTTTTTTACGGACCGAAGATCGATGTGCATCTGATCGACGCCATCGGCCGCAAGTGGCAGGCCAGCACGATCCAGTTCGATTTCAACCTGCCGCGTCGCTTCGATGTTGCGTACACTGACCACGAAGGGGAGACGCGGCATGTCTACATGGTA
>JAUVBS010000276.1 GCA_030591105.1 bacterium
AACTACTGCACGAGCGGATCGACCCGGACGCACGGTTCGACGCGCTCGGCATCGGTTTACCGGCCTCTCCGGGCGCAGCCCAGGGCGTGGTCAAATTCACGGCCGAGGACGCGGTCGCCGCCGCTGCGGAGGGCGAACGCGTGATCCTGGTGCGGCGTGAGACCAGCCCCGAAGACATCGCCGGTATGAACGTGGCGCAGGGAATCTTGACCAGCCGCGGCGGCATGACCAGTCACGCGGCGGTGGTCGCCCGCGGTATGGGCAAACCGTGTGTGGCCGGGTGCGGCGACCTGTTCGTCGACAGCGAGAAGGGCGAGTGCGCCATCGGCGGTAAGACCTTTCACGACGGCGACTGGCTGACCCTCAACGGTAGCACCGGAGCCGTGATCGACGGGAAACCGGCCCTGGTGCCGCCCGAGCTGGACGACCCGAACCTGGCCAAGATCATGGAGTGGGCCGATGCGGCGCGGCGGCTAAGAGTGCGTGCCAACGCTGACTCTCCTGACGACTCACGCCAGGCACTTGAATTCGGGGCGCAAGGTATCGGCCTGTGCCGTACCGAGCACATGTTTTTCGGCGAGGACCGCATCCTGAAAATGCGCGAGATGATTCTCGCCCAGGACGAGTCGAGCCGGCGCGTGGCTCTGGACAAGGTTCGGCCGCTGCAACAGAACGATTTCGCCGGGATCTTCCGCGTCATGGCTGGGTTACCGGTAACCATCCGCCTGCTCGATCCGCCGTTACACGAGTTCCTTCCCCAAGACGCGGCCGGCCAACAGAAGCTGGCCGCCGAGATGGGCGTGTCGCCGGAGGAGATTGCGCGCAAGGTCGATTCACTCCACGAAATGAATCCGATGCTCGGCCACCGCGGCTGTCGGCTGGGTTTGACCTACCCCGAGATCTACGAGGTACAGGTCGAGGCCATCATCGGTGCGGCCCTCGAAGTCCAGGCCGAAGGAGTAACCGTGCTGCCGGAGATCATGATCCCGCTGACCGGCAGTGTCCGCGAGATGGTCGATACGCGCGCGTTGTGCACACAGACCGCCGATCGGATCATGGCCGACGCCGGTGAGAGTATCGACTATCTGGTCGGCACGATGATCGAGATACCGCGCGCCGCGCTGCTCGCCGACCAGATCGCCGAGCACGCCGATTTTTTCAGCTTCGGTACCAACGATCTGACGCAGATGACCTTCGGTTACAGCCGCGATGACGCCGGCGTGTTCCTGCCGGAGTATGTCGGCCGGGGCATCCTGTCGGACGATCCGTTCCAGCACCTCGATCAGGACGGTGTCGGCCAGCTGGTGGAGATGGCCTGCCGTAAGGGCAAGCAGGCGCGCGGTGATATCCATCTCGGTATCTGTGGCGAGCACGGCGGCGATCCCGCCTCCATCGCGTTCTGCCACCGGGTGGGACTCGACTACGTGAGCTGCTCGCCTTTCCGCGTCCCGATCGCGCGCCTGGCGGCCGCGCAGGTCGCGATTCAGGAGGCGCGAGAGGATGATTAGCGCGGACTACTTCTGACAGGCCGTAAGCAAGAGGCACGGCTGTTTCGTGACGGTGATTCACGGACAGTCCGGGCCAGGGTCGAAGGAAATCCGACGGCATGAACATCAGCTGGGATATTCCGAGCTGGGCCTGGCCGCTGCTGCTGGCAGCGGCCGCTGCCGCTTGGTTCTGGACGGTGCGGTGCTACCGCGCCACGGATCCGCCCATCGGAGCCGGGCTGCGCGGCCGCCTGATCGCCCTGCGTATCGCCGCGTTGACGATACTGTTGATCGCCGTGGCGCGTCCGGTCGTCTCACGGCTCGCCGTACGGGATCTCACTCCCGTGGTCGCGGTTATCGTCGAGGATTCTGCCAGCATGTCCATACCCGATGCGGGATCCGGTTCGGGGAGCGCGGCGGATGACCGCACTGCGGTTGCGCCAGCCGGGCCGACGCGCTGGGACCGGGCCCAATACTGGGCCCAGGCGGTTGCTGCGGTAGGCGAGCGGCGTGACGACGAACCCGAAATCGTACTGCTGCGCGGCAACGGTTTGACGCCGGTGCGTCCCCTGACACCCTCAACAGCAGCGGTACCGCCGGTAGCGGTGGGAACCGATCTGACCGCTCTGATTCAGCAGGTCGCCGACCGCTTCGTCGGCCGGCCGCTGCGGGCGGTGGTACTGATCGCCGATGGCAACGAGACGGTCACCGCCGCCGCCCGATCGCTGCCCGTGGCACGAGCGGGCGAAGCCGATCGCGGCGTTGCTCCGGTTGTCCGGCTGGTTGGCGTCGGTGACCGGGAGGGACCGGCCGACCGGTTGCTGCGCGATCTGAGATACCCCGACGTGGCGTACGCAGGCGACGAGGTGCTCATCGAGGTGGCAGTCACACACCGTTATGTGCGCGAGGCGGCTGGCCAGCCCATCACGGTACGGCTGCGCGAGGGCGACCAAGTGCTGGCCGAGGCCTCCGGCCGTGGTGATGGCGATTTGACACGGCTGGAATTGACATTCCGACCGGAGGCCGAAGGCCTGCATGTCTACGAACTGGAGGTATCGCCGCTCGTCAACGAGCGTTACCTCGCCAACAACCGGGCGACACTCGCGGTCAACGTCCGCAAGGAGCGGGCACGGTTGCTCGTGTTGGCTGTACAGCCGGGTTGGGATGTCCGATTCCTGGCCGGGGCGGCTGCCCACGAGGAGAGATTACGCCTGGACGTGGTCTACCCGGGACCGGACGGTTTCGTTCTTGCAGACAGCGCGGTGGCGTGGCAGCCGCCGACCAGCGCCGCCGGTTGGCAGCACTGGGACGGCGTCATCCTCGCTGGCTGGCAAGGGTGGCTTGCCAACCAGGTGTTACCGCCGCTTGCCGAGGCGGTGCGCGCTGGCTTGGGTCTCTGGCTCCTACCCGGACCGGTTGCGCTGCAGCCAGGACGAGCCGTGCGCGACCCGCTGCTGAGCCTGCCGCCGGCGCTGGCGGAGATCATACCGGTCGAGGTCGATCGTAACCGGCTCCAGCGGGGCGAGTGGTTCGTACAGGTCACCGGCGCCGGTGCCAGTCACCCGGTGCTCGACGGTGTGACCGGTGGTGCAGGGGTGGCCGGCGGGACGCTGGCCGATCTACCGCCGCTGGTGGCGGTGGTGCTGGTGCGGCCGCGTACCGACGCCGTCGTGCTGCTGAGGGCGCGGCCGGCGCGAAGCGATACGGTCGGCGTACCGTTGCTGGTGCTCGGACGCCCGGGGCAAGGTCGCGTAGCCTGGTTCGGTGGCCGCCGTCTCTGGGAACTGGCTTTCTGGGAACTGCCGGTGACCGGGCGGGCCGTCAGCGAGCAACCTGCCCGCCGTTTGCTACGCAACTTGCTGGTCTGGATCGCCACCGGCGAGCAGGATGCGGGTCTGGCCCTCGTCGGTCACCGGCGCGTCTACCGCGAAGGTGAACCGCTCCGGCTCGAGGCGCGGTGGCACGACATGCGCGGTGAACCAGTTACCGGTCGTCCGTTGGTGATCCGCCTCGCCGCCGAACAGCCCGGCAGCGGCCTGAGCACCCGCGACTACACGGCGACGCCGTTACCGGGACGACCCGGTAACGCGGTTGTCGAGCTACCGCCGTTACCGCCTGGGCGTTACACGGCTGAACCGCGTAGTGTGGGGGAACCGCCAACGATCGGCTCGCAAGAGCCGCTGGTGGTGACCGCGAGTTCTCTGGAACAATCGCAGGTACGCCAGGACACCCGCCGCTTGCGGCATCTCGCTGCCGCGTGGGGTGGTCGGTACAGTTCCGCCGCCGACAGCGTCGCGATGACGAGCCTGCTCGAGGAACTGGCTTCGGTTGCACTACCGAGTGAGGCCCGCCGTATCCGCCAGCGCTGGGACTTCTGGGCCGGCTGGCCGCTGCTCGTCGTTGGCACGCTGCTACTCGGTACC
>JAUVBS010000280.1 GCA_030591105.1 bacterium
CCAGTGAAAAGCAGCTGGCGAGCAAGATGAGCGAGACCGAAAAACTGGCCGGCATTGGCCAGCTCGCAGCAGGCATCGCCCACCAACTCAATACGCCCCTCGGTTCAATCTTGCTCTCGGCGCAGATGCTCGAGGACACGGTCACCGGCGAGGACGAGGTGGAGGACATCCGACGTATCATCCGCCAGACCGAGCAGTGCCGGACGATCATCAAGGGTATCTTGAATTTCGCGCGTCCCAGCGGCCAACAACGCCGCGAGATCAACCTCGCCGACGCGGTCCGCGAGACGATCTACTTGCTGGAGAAAAACCTGAAGATGGCCGGTGTCGAGATGGACATCCGCGAGGAGACCGCTTCGCTGGTCTACGGCGACCCCAACGAACTGGATCAGGTGTTCTTCAACCTGTTGTCCAACGCTCTGGACGCCATGCCCGACGGCGGCTGTATCACCGTCGCCTTCCGCGACGGCACGCCAGGGGAACTGCAGATCGAGTTCGCCGATACCGGTGAAGGGATTCCGGCGGAGCAGCGCGAAAAGGTTTTCCTACCGTTTTTCACGACCAAGGAGTACGGCCGTGGGACCGGTCTGGGGCTGTCCATAGTGGCCCGCATCATCCACGAGCACGGCGGTCGGATCGAAATGGAGAGTGAACCAGGCCAAGGTACCCGGTTCTTGCTGGCGTTGCCGCGCGCAGGTACGCGCCTCGTCTCCGGGGGGCGAGCCGAGCTGTCCGCAGAACCGGAGTGAGCCAAGCCACTCTGAATCGGACGAGATTCGGACGAGATTCGGACGAGATTGGACGGAACCGTGGGAATTCCCAAGCATACACGCATCATCCTGATGACCGACGACGAGCGCCCGACGCGCGAGTACGGTATCAGCCGACCGGTGGTGATCCTGTTGCTCGGTTTGACCCTGGTCATGGTCGGTTTCTTGACGCTGGTGCTCATCTCCTACGCGGCCCAGATCCGTCAGGAGCACCACTATCAAGGTCTGCGTGATGAATTGACAGCAGCACACACGCAGCTAGAAGATCTGGCCGAATTGACCGGTGAACTCGAGCGGATGCGTACCTTTCAAGAGCGGGTACTGCGGATCCTCGGGGTCGAACCGGTGGCTGAAGCGACCGAGGATTCACTGGTTCCGTGGGGCGACTCGGCGCCGCGCGGGACGGCCGAAGCGTTGCGCCGGGCCGCCCAAGCGGTCGCCGGCCCGACGCCGGATCTGTGGCCGGCAGCCGGCTATGTGACGCGGGAGTTCGTCCGTGGCAATACCGCCCGCGGGATTACCCCACATCTCGGCATCGACATTGCTGGTCCGACGGGGGCGCCGCTGGTCGCCGCCGCGGAAGGACGGGTCTTCCGCACCGGTTCGGACGAATATCTGGGAAACTTCGTTGAAATCCAGCACGGTTTGGGTTACGTAACCGTCTACGGCCATTGCAGCCGGATTGCGGTTCAGAGGGGAGAAAAGGTCGCGCGAGGTCAAGTGGTCGCGTACGTGGGCCAGAGTGGCGAGACCAGCGCTCCTCATCTACACTTCGAGATCTGGCGCGAAGGGGAGGCGATAGACCCTCGGGAGCTCATGATAGGGGATCCGCCCCGCCAATAGAAAGGCCATCTGCGGCACCGCTCGGTCCGCGGACAGGAGCAGTCTAGCAAGGCCAGTCAGCCCCACGGCGGTTTGGCCACAAGGAGGCAGAAAGATGTTTGGAAAAGAGCCCGAAAACCACACCGTGAACGCCGGCCAGACGTCCATTATCGGTCAGGGCTGCAAGTTCGACGGTACCGTGAGCGTTCGGGGCACCCTGCGCATCGAGGGAGAGTTCAAGGGTACGATCTCGACACCCGAGAGCATGGTCATCGGCAAGACCGGTGTCGTCCACGCGCAGGTCAAGGTCAAGAACGCCATCATCGGTGGCCAGCTATTCGGCAATATCGAAGCCGAGAACAAGATCGAGCTGCAGAGCGGGTCGCACGTCGAAGGCGACATCAAGACCAAGCGCCTGGTCATCGACGAGGGCGTGTTCTTTGAGGGTAGCTGCAGCATGGGCGAAGGTATAAAACAACGCCAGGCAGTGGCGGCGGCATCGTCTTCGAATCTGGCCGCGCCGCCGCGGGCGGAGGTCGAGATCAGGAAGTAGCCTCGTCTCGCTGGTACCACCAGGATGGCCATGCTCCGCTCCGGTGGCGCCATCGTCAGGCTCCGGCTCGGTACTTCAGCCCCGCGTCTCGCGGTGCCTACTGAAGACCTACCGAGCCGGAGCATTTTTCCTTTGACTCTTACAGTTCCGGGCACCTGATTACCAGTTAACAGGTGCACCTGCCGACCAGTCGGCCAGGTGCATCCGTTTCGACCGAGTGGATGGCTCGGGGGGTTCTCATGTTGCGGGGCAAAGACGGCAAACGCACCGGTAAGCAGATCCGCGACATCGGCAACTATACCCTGATACCCACTATGATGGCGGTCGGCCCGGTGCTGGGGTATTACCTCGGTCGTCTGGCGGAGAAAAAATGGGGGCTGGATCCCTGGTTGAGTTTCGGCGGAGCGATGTTCGGACTCGCCGCCGCCGGCCGGCAGATCTACCTCATCCTGACCCGGAGGAATCAGTAACGATGACTCAGTCGCCACTGGGGAATCGGTCGCTACTGGGCAGGATTCGCCTCTGGACCACCATCGCCGGTGTCATCGCAGCGGCGATCGCGTGGCCGCTGGCCGGCCCGCGCCTCGCCTTCGGTGTCGTGGTGACCGTGCTCTGGGCAGTGGTCGGATTCCGAGCGCTGGAAGGCCTGGTGAGCGCGGCCTTGACGCCGCCGGGAGAGCCGCGCGACGGGCGCGCTATCCTGTTGTGGGCCGGAGTGAAGATAGCGGTTTACGCGGTGGCGATCTGGGTGGTATTTACTCGACCGTTTCCACCGGTAAGCTACCTGGTCGGTGTCAGCTTGTTGCTGATCGTGATCGTGGTACAGGGAGTAATACTTGCCCCGCGTCGGGGTGAGCAACCAGTGCGACGAGGGAACGATGGTTAACCGAAGCACGACTCTGCTGCTGGCGATCCTGCTCGGTTCGTTGCTTGCACTGGGCGGTGGTGTCGCCTGGGCGCAGCACGCAGAAGACGCCCATCAGGATCAAGCCGAGGCCGAACACACGGCACCGGCCACCGCACACGAGACCGAACACGGCGAAGTTACCGAACACGGCGAAGCTGCCGGCCACGATGAGGCTGCCGGCCACGATGAAGCCGCCGAACACGGCGGCGAGCACAGCGACATCCCACATCTGACCAACATTCTCGGCTACATCGCCGTCGTGCTGACCGACGAACACGGCGAACCGGCCGCCGCCGCCCACTTTCTCAAAGAATTTACCGATCCGATCTTCTCGCTCTTCGTGGCGCTGATGATCGCGATCTTCTTCATCTGGCTGAGCCGCCGTCTCGATGCGCGCCACCCGGGACGGCTGCAGATGGCGATCGAGTTGATACTCGGCGGACTGTACGGCATGTTCCAGAACATCATCGGTCCGACCGCCCGGCGCTACACGCCGTACCTCGGAACGATGTTCATCTTCATCCTGGTGAACAACCTGATCGGCATGGTACCGCTCGGTCACTCGTCGACCGCGAGTTTCCAGAACACGACATTGGCCCTCGGCCTGGCGACCTTTCTGTACGTGCAAACGATTGCGATCAAGGAGAACGGCATCCTCGGTTTCCTGCACCATCTGGCCGGCTCGCCCCGTACCACGATGGACTGGGGATTCTCGCTCTTGCTCTTCCCGCTGCACGTGCTCGGCGAGCTGATCAAACCGATCAGCCTCAGTCTGCGTCTGTTCGGCAACATCTTCGGCGAGGACACGCTGATCGCGACGATGATCATTCTCGGTACGGCGGCGG
>JAUVBS010000076.1 GCA_030591105.1 bacterium
CAGGGGCTTTTCGAGAAAATCGTAAGCACCCTTCTTGACTGCTTCGACGGCTGTTTCGATGTTACCGTGACCGGAGATGACGATCACCGGCAGGCGGGGCTGCTCGGCAGCCAGCCGGTCGAGGACTTCAAAGCCGTCCATACCGGGCATCTTGATGTCGAGCAAGACCACATCGACCGGACCGTCGGCGACCAGTGCGAGCGCTGCCGGGCCGTCAGCCGCTTTACGGACCGTGTATTTCTCATAGGAAAGAATCTGCTCGAGGGTATCGCGGATCGCGACCTCGTCGTCGACGACCAGTACCGTACTCAAATTGAGGCCCCCTTGCGGCACGAAAACCGAGATACGAAACTGTACACGGCCACCCGCTGCCGGCCCACGGCGCAAAGTGCCGCCCTCGCGCGGACCAGATTGAGGTTTTACCTTGGCGCGACGGTGCAACGGGTGTCAAGACACGAAATAGCCGGCCGCGATCCGGGACGCCAGTCGCGATCATGACGCGGTCCTGGTTCGGAATTACTGTCGGTAGCTCGCTAACCGCACAAATGGGGTGGCAATTCCCTTGGCGACCGAAATACCCAAACCGCTGATCTGTTCGGTCCACCCCGCTGCCTGGCCGGACTTGATGGTCGCTCGGGGGCACGCGGCCTACCGCGGACGACAGCTCGCTGGCTGGCTCTACGGCCGAGGCGCAACGACGTTCGATACGATGACTAGTCTGCCAGCGGCGCTTCGCGACGCCTTGGCCGACGACTACGACTTGACCGCACTGACCACCAGCGAGCGTCAGGTATCGACCGACGGCACACGCAAATTTCTGTTCCGGCTGCGCGACGGCGAAACCGTCGAAAGCGTGATGATCCCGATGGAGCGTCACGTCACCTTCTGCCTCTCCAGCCAGGTCGGCTGCGCCATGGCCTGCCGCTTCTGCGCAACGGCGCGCGGTGGTCTGGTGCGCAACCTCACCGCCGGTGAGATCGTCGAGCAGGTGTTGCGTCTGCGCGACGACCTCGCGTCGGCACCGCAGCCCGGTCACGGCAAAAAACAGTACAACATCGTTTTGATGGGGATGGGCGAACCCCTCGACAACTGGGACCAGGTTCAAGCAGCGGTCGATATATTCGTAGCGCCGGAAGGTCTGGGCATCTCGCCGCGTCGGATCCAGCTATCGACCGCCGCACCGGTCGGTGGTCTGCAGCAACTCGCCGAGGGCCGCCATCCGATCGGTTTGACCATCAGTCTCGGCGGGGCGACCGATGCTCAGCGCCGTCGTGTGATGCCGATCGCCGGGCGCGAGTCCATTGCCAAAATGCTCACCGCCGCCGAACGATACGCCCGCCGGATCGGCCGGCACGCCACGGTTGCTTACGTGCTGATCGCGGGCGTGACCGATGATCTGACGCAGGCCCGGCAGATCGCCCGCCTACTGCAGCGACGTCCTTTCAAGGTCAACCTCATCCCTCTGAACCGATTGGACGACGACACGCTGGCGCCGACGGCGACACCAGGCGTACTCGCTTTCCAGAAGGTCTTGATCGAAGCGGGAGTACCGGCGCGGATCCGCACCAGCGGCGGCCAAGACATCGCCGCCGCCTGCGGACAGCTACGGCGCCGACGCAGGTCTCGGCCCGGCGACCCGCGCGCCGAGAACTAGCTTGATACCCATTCCGGAGCTAAAGCGGTCGTAGCCGGACGGCTACACGATATCGGAGAGACGTGTCTCTTCGAGGGCCTGGATCAACGCCGCCTGAGCCTTCTCCCAGGTCTTGGCAATATTGCAGTCTTCGGCTCGCTTACAACGGTTGACCCGGCGGAGGCAGTGATTCAAGGCAATGCCACCCTCGCATACCTCGACGATATCGCGCACGGAGATCTGTTCAGGCGCGCGGTCAAGGCTGAAACCACCCTTCACGCCACGATGGCTCTTGACGATGCTCTCCTGCGTGAGCATCTGGAAGATCTTGGCGAGGAACGCTTCGGATACGTCGCACGCTCGCGCGATCGACTTGAGCTGTACCGGCACATCGCTCTGGCGCCGAGCCAACTCCTGGAGACCGAGAATGGCGTATTCCGTCTGGCGAGTGATCTGCAACATGTCGACGCCTTTCGCGCTGACAATCCTAAACCTTGCCCCCGCGGCTAATTTTGGTACGCGGCAGCAAGAAAGTCAAACCATCCTGCTCTTCATTACGCAGGTGCCGATCCGCGGCACCGGTAATCGCCAGACATTTGCGCGCCAGGTTGGACATCGGTAGCACGTCCAACTGCTCGGCGCCGACCAGTCGCGCGCCCGGCGGCAGACTCTTATCACCGCGACCGAGCACACCGGCTACCCTCACGACCTGAATCGCCAGGCGATGGTGTGTGATGGCGTGCCGCACGACACCGGCGAGAACCAGCGCGTCGTCCCAACCGCCCTGCGGCAGCAGCCAGCGTTGCCATGTCCGCAGGAAGGCACGCGGCCACCGTTCCCGGTGTACAACATCACCACACTTACGGTACCACGGCGCGCCGGGGAGACTCCATAGCCCGGGGTGCAGTCCGGAAAAGTCGGTCCGTAGCGGACGGCCCAACCCGGTGGCCCGGACCGCTGGCGCACTACCGGGCGGCAACAACACGACGCAGTCGTCCTCCTGCCAGATCAAGCAGCTGGTCACCACGGTGACCACGGGTGGCGCAGCGCGATGCGGCGGGATTTGCAGGGCAGTGCCGGCGCGTCCTGCACGGCAGGCAAACGCGACGGGACAGCCTGAGCAGTCAATCTGCCGGGCCTGACACCGGGTCGCACCCAGCTCCATGACGGCCTGGTTCCAATCACCGGGTCGGTCTGGATCGACCAGATCGGCGGCGAGGGTTTCCAGACGTGCGATACCGCAACGCGCGGCCAGGTTCGGATCGTCGAAAAGCCAGCGGGATACCACGCGCCTCGCGTTGGCGTCGACGGCGGGAACTCGCTCGCCGAGGCCGATGCTGGCGACCGCGCCGGCGGTGTAGCGACCGACGCCGGGCAGGGTGAGCCACGCCTGGCGCGAGCGCGGTAGTACGCCGTTCCGTTCGGTTGCGACCTCGCGGGCCGCCCGGTGTAGCAACCGCGCCCGGCGGTAGTAGCCAAGGCCCGACCAGAGCGTCAAGACCTCTTCCTCGGTGGCAGCCGCCAAGGCGGCGACGTCCGGCAGGCGCGCCATGAACCGCTCCCAGAACGGTACGACCACCGCGACAACCGTCTGCTGAAGCATGATTTCACTGATCCAGGTCCCGTAGAGGGACGGTCGCTCCCGCCAAGGGAGCGGCCGTTGGTGGGAGCGGTACCAGGCCAGCAAGGCTTTCCGTAGCCGGCCTGGCTCGCCAGGAGAGGCGGGATCGACGATCATCGGCATAACTCTCTCGTAACTGCTACCGACGACGCAACTCGTTGAACGTTGACAAAGATAAATGCGCCGTCTAAAGATTGTGCGCGTGAAACCTGCTTAATATCAAACGTTGTTTGGCCTCGGTAACTACAGAGGTGATCCAACCGACACCGGATGCGTCGCTCGCAGAGCACGCGCGCCATAGTTTGGCAGACCCTACCCCGGGAGATAGCCATGTCAGTACAGACCCTTCCCGAGCTCTTCTTCTCCGCCGTACGTGAACATCCCCGTCCCGACTGTTTCTCGTACCGAGACGGCTCCGGGAACTGGATCGATGTGTCGAGCGAGGAAGCCTACCGGCGGGTGCAGGTGCTGCGCCACGGGCTGAAATCGCTCGGCGTGCGCAAGGGCGACCGCGTGGCACTGCTCTCGGAGAACCGTTTGGAGTGGGCGTTGAGCGACCTGGCTATCCTGTGCCAGGGCGCCGTCGTCGTGCCGGTCTACCCGACGCTCCTGCCCGACGACATCGCGTACATCTTACAGGATTGCGAGCCGACGACGATCTTCGTCTCGACAGCGGAGCAAGCGGCCAAGATCCACGCCATTCGTGACCGGATCCCGTCACTGCGCGACGTCGTCTCCTTCGATGCCGTCAATCTGCCTAACATCATGCCGCTGGACAAGTTACTCCAGATCGGCGCCAACGTGGCAAGTGATCAGCCGACCGAGGCGGAACAGAACTGCGTCGCCGTCACCCGCGACGAGATGGCCAGTATCATCTATACCTCCGGTACGACCGGCAAGCCCAAGGGAGTGATGCTCAGCCACTGGAACTTCGTCTCGAACGTCTTGGCCACCATGGAGATTCTCTCGTTCTACCCGAGCGACCGCGCGCTCTCGTTCCTACCGCTGTCGCACGTCTTCGAACGGATGGCTGGCCACTACACCATGCTCTACGCCGGAGTCGGCATCGCTTACGCCGAAGCGGTGGACACGGTCCCGCGCGATCTGCTGGAGGTCAAGCCGTCCATCGTCGTGAGCGTGCCGCGGCTGTACGAGAAGATCTACGCCAAGGTGATGAGCACAGCCGCCAGCGGTAGCGCCCTGAAAAAGAGCATCTTCTTCTGGGCCCGGCGGGTCGGCATCGAACACGACCGCCGTCTCTTCGCCGAGGAACCGATCTCAGGTTGGCTGGCGCTGCGCCAGCGCATCGCCGACCACCTGGTGTTTGCCAAGCTGCGTGCGCGCACCGGGGGCAACGTCCGCCTATTCGTCTCCGGCGGTGCGCCTCTCTCGGCCAAGATCGCGGAATTCTTCCACGCCGCGGGACTGGTTATCTGCGAGGGCTATGGGCTGACGGAGACCTCGCCGGTGATTTCCTGTAATACACCGACCGTGATGCGGATCGGTAGCGTGGGCAAGACATTTCCCGGCACTGAATTGCGCATCGCCGACGACGGTGAGATCATGGCGCGCGGACCGCAGATCATGCTCGGCTATTACCACAACGAAGAAGCGACCCGCGAGATGGTCGGTCCCGACGGCTGGCTCGCCACCGGCGACATTGGTCACTTCGACGCCGATGGCTTCCTTTTCATCACCGACCGCAAGAAGGACCTGATCGTGACCGCCGGCGGCAAGAACGTCGCGCCCCAGCCCATGGAGAACGCGTTCAAACAGAGCCGGTTCATCTCCCAGGCGGTCGTCATCGGGGATCGACGTCCGTACCTCAGCGTCTTGCTCGTACCGGACTTCGAGGCCCTCGCAACAGCGGCCGCCGCCGAGGGTTTGTCCACCGACGACATCGGGGCTCTACTCGGCAATGAGAAAGTCCTGGCGCTCTTCCGGGAAGACGTGGACCGCGTCAACGCCGACCTACCCGGTTTCAACCAGATCAAGAAGTTCGGACTACTGCGAGAGGAGCTCACCCTCGAAGCGGGCGAGCTGACGCCGACGCTGAAGGTCAAGCGGTTCGAAATCGACCGTAAGTACCAACAGGTGATCGACAGCCTGTACCCGACGGCACACCGGGACGATGACTGAGACACGTCAGAGCGTTGCGGATAAATTCTGGCTGCGACCGCTGGTCTGTACGACCGTCGGCTTGGTCGGCAATATAGCACTGACGGCGGGTAAGCTCTCCATCGGGTATCTTGCCCAATCGGCAGCACTTATCGCCGACGGATTCCACAGCTTCGCCGACGTTGCCAGCGATCTGGGAATCATCGTGGCACTGAAAGCGAGCGCGCGGCCGCCGGACGAGAACCACCCCTACGGACACCACAGTTTCGAAACGCTGGGGGCCATCGGCGTCGCCGTGTTGATGCTCTTGACCGGATTGATGATCGGTAAGGGCGCTGTGGAGCGGCTGTGGCACCACGATTACCTCGCGCCACAGACACCGGCACTGGTCATGTCGTTGATCTCCGTCATGGTCAAGGAGGTCATGGCCCGTTACACCATCACCGCCGGCAAGCTGCACCACAGCCCCGCGCTGCTGACCAACGGCGCCATGCACCGTTCAGATGCGATCAGCTCGCTGGCGGCCGTCGGCGGCATCGCCGGTGCACGACTCGGCGTACCGAGCCTCGACTCGGTCGCCGCGCTGATCATCGCCTTGTTCATCCTGCGTATGGGGTGGCAGCTCGCCAGAACCAACATCATGACGCTGATGGATACGATGCCGGCGCCGGAACTCGTCGAGCAGATGCGTGAGGTGGCCGCCACCGTACCGTGCGCCCAGCACGTTCGCGACATCAAGATACGCCAGCGGGGCTCTTACTACCTGCTCGACCTACGCGTGGCGATTCACCCTGAACATACCATCGAGTCGGCCCACGAGGTGGCCCACGCGGTCGAGGAAGCTCTGCACGAGGCGTACCCGACCATCACGAGGGTTTTCGTACACATCGAACCCGGCGAACGCCGGGTCGATGCCGACTGCCGCCACGTCGACGCGTCCGCGAGAATAGCCAAACTGCCGGAAACGGACAGCCGCTGACCCGGACCCGCGTTGCTCACCGATCCTGTCGATCGGCCAGCACCACGGTATAGCGGATACGGCGCTCACCGCGCATGATCTCGACCTCGACCAGATCACCGGGAGCGTGGCTGCGCAACGCCCGCGTGAATGAGGCCAGGTCGGTCACCTCAGCACCGCCGAAGCTCACGATCACATCGCCCTTCTGCATTCCAGACCGCTCTGCAGGGCTGCCGTCGAACACGCCTGCCAAGCGGTAACCGATGATGCCGGCGCCGAAATCCGGGAGCGAGCCGAACCAGGTATTACGGTTCTGGTCCTCGTCCGGGTCGATCCGCTCGGACGGCGGTGCGACGAGCTGGTACGTGAACGGATCGCTACGGGTACGCAAATCCGCGAGTAATCGCGAGGCGAACTGGGCGACGGTGATCAGACCCGACACATCGAGAGTCGGCCAGTCGTCGGTCGGACGGTTGTACTCTCGATAGGCGCCGGTGAACAGAAACAGCGCCGCGATCTCCGCGGCCAGGAACGAGGTGTGGTCACTCCCGGACCAGGCGCCCGCGGCCAGCTCGAGGCGGCAGCCGTCGCTGTTGGCACGACTGATCATCGCTTCGAGACCGGGCGCCGTGCCGACTCCGCTGACGTAGAGCGCACCGTCGGACAGTCGTCCCACGCTGTCGAGGTTCAGTACCAAGTCGATCTGATCACGCGGCATCGGTGGTTGTGCCACCAGATATGCCGATCCCTGTAAGCCGACCTCTTCGGCGCCGAAAGCGACGAACAAGACGCTGCGCCGCGACCGCGGTCGGCTTGCGTCGGCGTCGGCACGCACCGCCGCGCGCGCAAGCGCGACCAGGATCGTCACTCCCGAAGCGTTGTCGTTGGCACCAGGGTAGTACTCGCCCGACGCCGGCGGCGGCGCGCCCAGCGCCGCCGGTTCGACACGCCCGAGGTGATCGTAGTGGGCCGAAACGACGATCCAGCGGTGGGCCAGATCGCCGTCACCGCGCAGCACGCCGGCCACGTTGCGCGTGGTCTTACCCGTCAGCGCTTCGCCCTGCAACGGGAAACTCTCGAGCCAGTGCCCTGCGAACGCGGGTTGCAGCCCGGCGTTGTGCAACCACACCGCCACCGTGTCGGCGGCCGCATCGCCTTCTGGAGTCCCGGCGCCGCGTCCAGCCAGTTCCGGTGCCGTCAAGATTTGCGCGCGTTGCAGAAAATCATCGGGCGCGAAATCCCCACCCCAGGCGACCGGACTCGTTGATAGCGCAATCACGGCGAACAGACCGATCTGCAGCCATGGACCACGCGGCGTTCCGCCAATAACGGTGCTTCGCATACGTCCTCTCCTCCGCGGAACGATATCAGTAGCCCAGCGCCAAACCCATGCCGCGCGGATCACTACCGCCGAAACGCCGACCGGTTTGCAGATCAACCACGATCACCTGGGCGTTACCCATCGGCGCCCGCTGCTGCAGCCGATGACCTTTTGCCGCCAGCAGTCGGAACGTGTCCGGCGAAATCCCAAACGCTTCATGAAAAACCGTCGGCGGATGCCACTGCTGGTGGATACGCGCCGCGGTGACCGCTTGCTGCACATCCATGCCGAAATCGACAATGTGGATGACTGTCTGTAAAGTCGTGGTGATGATGCGCGAGCCGCCGGGGCTGCCAGTGATCAACACGACGCGCCCGTCCTCGACCAGGATCGTGGGCGTCATGCTCGAGAGCGGGCGTTTTCCGCCGGCGATGCTGTTCGCTTCGGCGCCGAGCAAACCGAACGCGTTGGGCTGTCCCGGCGCGGCGGCGAAATCGTCCATCTCGTCGTTGAGCAATACCCCGGTGCCGGCCGCC
>JAUVBS010000025.1 GCA_030591105.1 bacterium
GAAATAGAACTTCTGCCGGAACGCGGTCAACAGCCGTCGATAATTATCGCTATTGAGCAGGTTGACTGATTTCAACGGTAGGTCACCGTGACCGATCACGCACAGATTCCCGGGTACCTTGAGTTTCTCTGCGTCGTCGGGGTGCTGCAAAAGATGACGGAAACTCAGCTCCTGGTCGGCCAGTTTTTCGTTGGGCGAGCGAAAGTTACCGTCGACCCACCCGATCGGCCGCTCGAGCATGAAAGCCATCTGACGGGCAATATTGTAGGAGACGTAACTGGCGCCCTCGCCGCTGGCGGTCGAGGCGAAGGTGACCACCTTGCCGATCGTGCTCTCGTGCGTGGCGATCAAATTATTGGCGATCTTCTCGAACTCGGCCAGTTGCCGTTCGTCGGGCACCGGATAGAGGTTCCCACCCTCGATGGTCTCGAGCTGGTACCGATAATCACCAGGACTCCCGCCGCGGGACGCCTTGCGCATCGCATCGAGTATCTTGCTCATGGGCTCCGTCTCACTGGAAAAAACGCCTGCCTCGGGCAGACCGCGCTGACCACAGGGGCTGCGATACTGTGATTATCATGTCTGGGCGGGACTACCCCTGTTCCGGCGCCTCTTAATCTACCCTCGAATTTCGATGTTCGGCGTTGTCACTTTAGCAATATCGCAGCGTGACGCCTTCCGGAGACGGGGCCAAGAGCCAATCAAGACGACAGGAAACATGGTGAAAACAAACTATATACCGGTCAGGTCAAGGTGTCAACCTCCTTGTCCCCGGTGCATTTGCGCTGTTTTGGGGTTCGCCTCAGAGGTGCCGCCCATCGGCCGGCAGGGCCTCGACGAACGCCCGGGATCGCCGGTCGGTTCAGCCCGCTACCGCCCGCACCTGTTCGATCACGAAATCGACCTGGTCGTCGGTCAAATCGGCGTGCATCGGTAGGCTGACGATCTCGTCCGCGACGCGGCAAGCGATCGGGAATTCCTCGCGGCTGTAGCCGAGGTCTGCGTACGCCGGCGAGAGCGGCAAGGTCACCGGGTAGTGGATTCCGCAACCGATACCCTGGTCGGACAGATGTTGCATCAGCTCGGTACGATTGCCGACCCGGATGACGTAGAGATGGAAAACGTGCCGGCGATCCGGCAGCGTGACCGGCACCTGGCATACGTCCGCGAGCCCTTCGTTGTAGCGGTGAGCAACGGCGATACGACGGTCGGTCCAAGCGTCGAGATGCCGCAGCTTGACCTGCAGCACGGCAGCCTGGATCCCATCGAGACGGCTGTTGGCGCCGGGAAAATCGTGGCGGTACTTCTCGAGGCTGCCGTGGTCACCCAACGCGCGAACACGAGAGATCAGATCGGAGTCGTCGGTCACGACCGCGCCGGCATCGCCATAGGCGCCGAGGTTCTTACCCGGATAGAAGCTGAAGCACCCGCAGTGGCCCATGGTCCCGACCTGGCGCCCCTTGTAGGTCGCCCCATGCGCTTGCGCAGCGTCTTCGACCACGGCCAGATCGTGCTGGCGAGCGATGGCCAGGATCGGATCCATCTCCGCCGGCTGGCCGTACAGATGCACCGGTAGAATGGCCCGGGTCTGTTTGGTGATCGCCGCCTCGAGCTGCCCTGGGTCGATGTTGTACGAGACCTCTTCGCAGTCGACGAAGCGAGGCTGCGCGCCGGTCCAGCTGATCGCCTCGGCCGTGGCGATGAAGGTGTTCGCCACCGTGATGACCTCATCCCCGGGCCCGACCTTCAGCCCATGCAGGGCCATGAAAAGACCGTCGGTACCGTTGCCCGTCCCGACGCAGTGCTTGATACCGAGATAGGCGGCGAAGTCGTCCTCGAAGGCGCGGGCATACTTGCCGCTGACGAACGCACAGTCGGCCAAGACCGCGGCTATGGCCGGGTCGATCTCGTCCTTGAGGGTTTGGTACTGGGCTTTCAGATCGACAAAGGCGACGTTCATCCCCGGGCTCCTTGGCATGGGTGGCGGACCGCCGGTCTCACCGGTGGTGCCGGTCGATCTCGGACCGATACACGATACCTGACAAATAGAACTTCGTCAGCGTCGGGTTCGATTTGAATCATTCCTGCGAATCCGCTGAAAAAAGGCGAATCCCGGTTAAAACTTCGCCATCGGCAGACACGGACCTATCTTTTGCGGAGGAGGCGTCATGTTCAGAATCTTGCTCAAGAGAGCTACCGTGAGCCTGGCCTGGGGGCTGGTGCCGCTGGCGTTCGTGCCGTGGATCGGTGCGACGGAGCAACTCCCGCCCCGGCCACCAAGCGACTTCGGTGAGCGTCCATTGGCCACCGCCAGGGACGACCGGCCGGCCGATATCGGATTCGACGCCCCCCGCGTCGGCTTCGACTGTGCCCGGGCCGAGACCACCTTGACCGTGACGGTCGATAGCGCCGACACCTTGCAAAACGACACGACCGGTGCCGTGAGTGAGTTACCGGGCTACTCCTGCTTCGGCTGGGACGAGAGCGGCCCCGAGCAGATCTACGAACTGGAGGTAACCGAGCAGCTGGTGCTCTACGCCGGCCTCAGCGATCTGCAGGCGGACCTCGACCTCTTTCTGTTGGACGACTGCGACACCGATGCCTGCATCGCGTACGCGAACACCGAATTCGCCACGCTGGTGGCAGCAGGGACCTACTATCTGGTGGTCGACGGCTACCAGGGCGCAGCGGGCCCGTACACCCTGGTGGTATCGGGGCACTACGAAGGCGTCCCGGAAGCGATCTGCGACACCTCGTCCGACCTGGCGGCGATACCGATCGACTGGCCGCTGGCCGAAGCGCGCACCGACACCCTGTTTGGTCGCCCCAACCTGATCCAGGCCTACAGTTGCAGCCCCATCCTGCGCACCGGCGGCGAGGTCTGGTACGCAATCTCACTGCCGCCGGAGTGGCAACTGGACGCCAGCGTGACCAGCATTCCGATGGGGCTCGATCCGTGCCTGTGGCTCTTCGACGGCTGCGGACCGTCACCGGCCTGCCTCGAGTTCGTCGATGCCGGTGGGGCCGGAGAAGTGGAGAATCTCTCCTGGTCCAACGACGGTAACGAGACCGTAACCGTGTATCTGGCCATCGATAGCTGGCGGCCGCCGGAGACGGTCTTCGACGGAATCGTCACCCTCGCTGCCCCACTCGTACCGCTGCAACAGACCTCGTGGAGCGATCTTCGCCGTCTGTACCGTTAGCCCGGGAGATTCATGAATAGTCCGGGCTAGTGTCCGACTCAATTTTGCCTTCTCGCCATCCTTTACTTGATTCGGTGAGAGGCCTTCCCTAGTGTGTCGGGGCGCCCCGACCTACCGACCCGGTTCCGCCATGGAGGGTTTGACCGGATGCCCACTACTGATAAGAAACGAAACCGGCGCCAAGACCGCGCCCCACTCGACGCCAAGGCCCAAGCGAGCCGACAGCGCGAGATTTCCATCAGCGAGTTCTTCACCAAGAACCGTCATCTGCTCGGTTTCGACTCCCCGGCCAAGGCGCTGCTGACGACGATCAAGGAGGCGGTGGACAACAGTCTCGATGCCTGCGAAGAGGCGGGCATCTTGCCGCGCGTACGCGTGGAGATCCACCTGGAACAGGATCCGCCGGTCGCCAGCGGGGTCAACGGCAACGACAACAACAGCAGCAACGGCAATGCGAAGCCGGGCACGGTGCGCGAAGAGCGCTACAAGATCGTCGTCGAGGACAACGGCCCCGGCATCGTCGTCAACCAGATCCCACGCATCTTCGGGAAGCTCCTGTACGGCTCGAAATTCCACACGCTCCGGCAGAGCCGCGGCCAGCAGGGAATCGGGATCTCGGCCGCCGGGATGTACGGACAGTTGACGACCGGGCGGCCGGTGACCATCTACAGCCGCACCGGCCCGGATCAGGCGGCCCACCGTTTCGAGATCCAGCTCGACATGAAGAAGAACGAGCCGGTGATACTCGCCGATGAGGAGACGATCTGGGAGGTCGATCAAGGCACACGCGTGGAGATCGTTCTGACCGGTTCGTACAAGCGCGGACAGCACTCGGTCGACACATATCTGCAGCAGACCGCCATCGCCAATCCCCACGTACAGCTGACCTACTGCGCACCGAAGGGCGAACCGGTGGTCTACGAGAGCGTCGCTGCCGAACTACCGGTCGCAGCCGTCGAAATCCAGCCCCATCCGCACGGCGTCGAACTCGGCATAATGGCGCGCATGCTCAAGGAAACCAAGTGCCGCAACGTCAACTCCTTCTTGAAGGAGGAGTTCTGCCGCGTCGGGCCGAAGACTGCCGAGGCGATCCTGACGGCGGCGAAACTGCCGCCCCGCAAGAATCCCAAACGACTTCAACAGGACGACATCCAGCGACTGCTGGGCGCCATCACCGAGACGAAGATCCCTGCCCCCCCTACCGACTGCCTCTCACCCATCGGAGAAGAGCTGGTGCTGGCGGGTCTGCAACACGGGATCACGGCCGATTTCTACACGTCGGTGACCAGACCGGCAGCGGTCTACCGCGGCAACCCATTCCAAATCGAGGTTGGTCTCGCTTACGGCGCCCAACTCCCGGGCGACGAACTGGCCCGGGTGATGCGCTTTGCGAACCGTGTGCCTTTGCTTTACCAGGCGAGTGCCTGCGCAATTCACAAGGCGACTCTGACGGCCAACTGGCGCAGCTACGGTCTGCAACAGAGTAGAGGTGCCTTGCCCTCTGGACCGCTGGTGATCCTGGTACACATGGCATCGGTGTGGGTCCCGTTCACCTCCGAAAGCAAGGAGGCCGTCGCCCACTACCCCGAGATCATCAAAGAGGTCCGACTCGGGCTACAGGAGGCCGGCCGACATCTTCAACGCCACATCCGGCGGCGCGTCCGCGAACGCGAAGCAGAGCAGAAGCAGAGTTACATCCAGAAGTACATCCCGCACATCGGTGACGCTTTGCAGGAAATCCTCATCCTCGACGATAACGAACGGGATGAGGTGATCGTCACCCTCACCGACACCTTGGAACGGAGCCGTAAGTTCTAGCCCGGACTGCTCACAAATGGCGTACCGCGCAGGCGCAGGCCGCTGGCCAGCACGGCCGAGCCGGTTATGGAGAAGATGTTCATGGCCGAGATCTACACAGACTTCCTGGAGAAAACGCGGGAAATCCACCGCCTCGGGGCCACCCTGGCCTTGATGTCCTGGGACCAGGAAACCTACCTGCCGCCGCGGGGTGTACCGGCCCGCTCCACCCAACGGGCAACGCTCGCGTCGATCGTCCACGAGCGGACAGTCGCTGCGGGACTAGGCGCGCTGATCGAGGAGTTGCAAGCCGACACCCTGGACGATACGGCCGCGGCAAACCTGCGTGAGATGAAGCGGATCCGCGACCGAGCGATCAAGATCCCACGCGAGTTGGTCGCCGAATTGGCCGCCGCCGGCAGCCTCGCTCAGCAAGCCTGGCTCACGGCCAAGGCACACAACGACTGGGTGCAATTTGAGCCTCACCTGACCCGACTGGTCGCGCTGAAACGGCGCGTAGCCGACGCCGTCGGCTACGAAGACGAGCCATACGACGCCTTACTCGACGAGTACGAACCCGGCGCGCGGCTGCGCGAACTTCTACCCCTTTTCACCGAATTGCGTAGCCGACTGGTCCAGCTCTGCACGCGAATCGCCGCTGCCAGCGACAAACCGCAACGTGCTGTGCTGTGTCAGCCGCTGACGCCGCTGCGCCAGGAGGCGCTCGCGCGGCGTCTGTTGCAGGATATCGGCTTCGATTTCTCTGCTGGCCGCCTCGACCTGAGCGAACACCCGTTCACCGAAGGGATGAGTCCAGCCGACGTACGGATCACGACTCGCTACGATAGTGAAGATCTGTCTGTCAGCTTGTTCGCGGTGCTCCATGAGGGTGGCCATGCTCTTTACGAGATGGGTCTGCCCATCGCAGACGAGGCGACCCCCGCCGCCCAGGCGGTCAGCCTCGGGATCCACGAATCGCAGTCGCGCCTGTGGGAGTGCTGCGTCGGGCGTAGCCGCCCCTTCATGGAGTACCTCGCCCGCCTGCTGCACGAACTGGCCCCGGAACAGTTCAGCGCCGCCGAGCCGCAACAGCTCTACCGTGCAGCCAACGCGGTTGTCCCGACACCGGTACGGATCAACGCCGACGAAGTCACTTACAACCTGCACATCATCCTACGTTTGGAAATCGAGCGGGCGCTGCTGAGCAACGACATCGAGGTCGCGGACATACCCGCATTGTGGCGCGAGAAATCCGAACAGAACCTCGGTATGAGACCGCAGTCCGACACCGAGGGAGCATTGCAGGACATCCACTGGGCATTCGGCTGTTTCGGCTATTTCCCTACTTACACCCTGGGCAACCTCTACGCTGCCCAGTTTTTCGCCGCGGCCCGCGGCGCGCTACCGGACCTCGATCGCCAGCTCGCCAGCGGCGAATTCGGTCCGCTGCGGCAATGGTTGCGTCGGCAGGTGCACGAGAAGGGTAGTTTGCTGCCGGCCGCGGAGTTGTGTCGAGAGGTGACCGGTGCGGCACTGGGCATCGAGCCTTACCTGGCGTACCTGGACACCAAATTCACGGAGATCTATCGGCTCTGACCGGACGCCGATGCCGGCAGCTTCACCGGCACGGCGCGGGAAGGAAGAGAGCGTTGACAGCCGCCAAGAAAAAGACGGGCGGGCGGTCCGCCGGCAAAGTCCGCGGACGTAAAGCGCCCGCGAGCAAAACCCCTGCCGGTAAAGCCGGCACCGGCTCATCGGCAGCCAAAAGGGCTGCGAAGAGTAAGAAAAAAACCGCCGTCGGCAAGCGCCGCCGCACCGACCAGGGCGAGCTGGCATTCGGTGCGCCGGGAGGCGCCGCGTCAAAAAAGAGACCGACCAGCCGCGCGAAGCCGACCAACCGTACGACCGCCAACCGCGGACGCGAACGGCCGGCGTTCACACCGGTGGCACGCAAGATCCGCAGCGAAGCCAGCTCGATCCGCACGACCATACTGAAGGGCAACAAGCCCACGATGAAGTTCCCGCTCCGCTCGCTGCAAAACGTCAGCTACGAGCCGCGGATCGGTTACTTCAAGCTCAAGGGTCGCAAGAAAGAGCGCACACTCACCGTCAGCACGGTCAAGACCTTCGCGCAAACGCTGAAGATGATGGCGCTATCGAAGGAGCTGATCGAGACCGACGACATCGCCACCAAGCGAGAGGCTTACTACGTCAGCAAGAACTGGGCGGACGCCCGCTTCCTGGAACAGCCCGAATCGGACACCGTCATGGAAGACGTCGAGGCGTTCTTCGGCGTGAACCGCGAGCAACTCGGTTTCATCCCCGAGGAGAAAGGCGGCGACGTGGCCGGTCGGTTGGTCGTCATCGACGCGGACCGCGACACCGGCGAGCGCCTCGAAATCGATTGCACCAAGTTCGGCAGCGGAGCCTATTCGGTTCCGATCTCGGTCGAGGACCTCGAGTTCGAGACCGACGCGGAGTTCATCCTCTGCATCGAAACCGCTGGCATGTTCCAGCGGCTGGTCAAGCACAACTACTGGAAACAGACCAACTGCATCCTGATCTCCATGGGCGGCGTGCCGACCCGCGCCTGCCGTCGCTTCGTACGGCGGCTGGCCGATGCCAAGGGGTTGCCAGTCTACGTGTTCGTCGACGGCGATCCGTACGGATACAGCAACATCTACCGCACGCTGAAGGTCGGTAGCGGCAACGCGGCTCACCTGAATGAATACTTCTGCGTACCGCAGGCCCGTTTGATCGGCATCACACCGCAGGACATCATCGACTACGAGCTGCCGACCCACCCACTGAAGGAAGTCGACATCAAGCGGGCCAACGATGCACTGAAGAACGACCCGTTCATCCTGCACCATCTGCCGTGGCAGAAAGCGATGCAGCAGATGATCAAGATGGGGGTGCGCGCCGAACAGCAAGCACTGGCCAAGCACGGGCTCAACTATGTGATGGAGGAGTACCTGCCGCGCAAGCTGGCCGATGTCGGTCAGTTCCTGCCGTAAGTGATTCATGAACAATCCGAGACAGGATACTTAGGATACCCGGCCTCACCTCCACGGTGAGGCCGGGCGGGACCCCGACCGCAAGCTGGCATGACGGGACAGGGGGAAGAGCCTGCGGCCAGTGAAGGTCCAGACGTGAGTGACGCCAGCAACCGATCCATTACAGAGTCATGGTGATGCGTTGCAATAGCGCGGCTGTCCGCTATAATGACGCCTATCCTGGCAACGCTCACAAACCGGCTGGCCGTGACAGTCGCCAGATCGATCCAGACACTGCGAGAGGTACGATGGCCCCCACACCCGACGCCGCCAACTTCGCCGACCCGGGCTTTATTGCCCGATTGCAGCGGCGCGACGAGGATGCCCTCGAGGCGGTCATACACGCTTACCTACCGCAAATCTACCGTGCGGCCCGTGGCGCGGGCCTCGACGCCCAGAATGCCGAGGATGCCTCCCAGGCGACCTTCACCACATTTCTCGAGAAGATCGACTCGTTCGAAGGCCGCTCCCACGTGCGTACCTGGTTGTTCGGCATCCTCTACCACAAGATCGCCGAGACGCGGCGCGCCGTGCACCGGGAAGAAACGGCCGAGGACATCGATGAGGTCATGGAACAACGCTTCGACGAACGCGGCATGTGGTCACAGCCGCCGCGCGAGGCGGACCGGGAATTTTTCGACGCGGAGATCCGACGGCATATCGAGGACTGCCTCGAGACGCTCAGCGGTGTCCAGCGGATGGCGTTTCTGCTCCGCGAGGTGGAGCATATGGACAGCGCAGAGATATGTAATACTTTGGAGGTTAGCCGCACTAACCTCGGGGTACTGCTCTACCGAGGACGCAACCGGCTACGGGAATGTCTGGAGTCCCGTAACATCGAAGGGTAAAGGACGATGCTGCACTGTAAGGATGTGCACCACCTGGTATCGAGCGGAGCGGTCGACCGTGCCGGCTTGATGAAGCGGCTGGAACTGAAATTCCACCTGTTGATGTGCCGCCATTGCCGCACTTACGTCGCGCAAATGACCGCACTCGGCCGGGGGATGCGCGCTCTGGCCGGTCGCCAGCGGCCGGATCCGGCCACGCTCGCCCGCCTGGAGCGGGACATCCTCGACGAATGTTGCGGCCATCATCACGACTCGCCCGGTCCCACGTAATCGCAACTGTCTCGAGAAAGGTATCCCACCGTGCGGACCATCCTCGTCATCGAGCGCAAGCACCTGTTTCCCGGTCTGAGCCCCCAGGGTTTCCTGCCGCCGGATGCGGTCGATCTGGACGCACTGGCACGCCACCTGTTCTTCGCCGAGCGCCGTTTCATGGAGGAGAACTCCCACTACAAGCAGATCATTCCCTACCTGGTCTTGCAACGCGGCCTCGGTGATCAGGTACGGGTGCTGGCGTACCAACGCCGGACCAAGCACACCGAACGGCGGCTGGGCGGATTGTGGTCGGTGGGGTTCGGCGGCCACATCGAACCGCTCGACCGCGACGCGGATCAGGGTGCGGCACTGGGCGTGGTCGAGACCGCCGCCGTACGCGAGTTGCAAGAAGAGACCGGGCTGGCCGTAGCGACAGACTCCTTCACCCCCGCCGGGTTTATCAACTCCGACCGCGAAGATGTCTCCAGCGTCCACTTCGGCGTGGTTTATCGGGTGGATCTGAGCGCTATGGCGGAAGACGACGAGCAGATCCTGACCACGGTCAGCGCCCAGGCTGAACCTCACCGCGCCGCCTGGCTTGCTGCCAACCAACTCTCGACCATGATTGGCGCCCGCCGGGCGCCCGACGGCGGCAGTTTCGAGGACTGGTCTCGGATCGCCGTCGAGGGGATCTTTTAGGTCTCGTATTAACCCGGATTATTCACGCCAGGCCGTCGCGAGACAGCACGACGGCTCACCTCTAAATCGCTGGCGATTACGCGGCCAGGGTGATACATTTCGCCGGCTTACTCGAAGTGCGAGGACCGCCTCCGGTCTCGGCCGGCTACCACGCCGGCGACAGAGGAGACCGACGGCCTGCCCGCGCAGTGACTGCCGGACATTCAGACACAAGGAGATCGGCGAGATGATTAACAAGATCGGCATCGTCGGAGGGGGCAATATCGGCGGCGTGCTGGTAGCGGAGATCGCCGGCCGGCGCCTCGCCCGAAACGTGGCTTTGGTCGACATCAAACCGCCCGACTTCGCCAAGGGCAAGTGTCTGGACATCGCCGAAGGCACACCGACCATCGGCAGAGACATCGCTTGCCAAGGTAGCAAGAACTTCAGCATTCTGAAGGGCTCGGATTTCGTCATCAACACCGCGGGCGTGCCGCGCACCGTGCGGCCGGACGGGACCTTTCCCAGTCGTGAAGAGCTGTTGTCGACGAATCTGAAGATCACCGACGCGGTGGCCGCCGGTATCAAGAAGTACTGCCCCTGCGCCTTCATCATCTCGGTGGCCAACCCTCTGGACGCCATCGTCTACCGGTTGTTCAAGAAGTTGAAGCACCCGGCGCAGAAGATCATGGGCATGGCCGGAGTACTCGACTCCGGGCGCTACAAGTACTTCGTCGCCGAAGCCGCTGGCATCTCGGTGGAGAACATCGAGGCGGTGGTACTCGGCGGTCACGGCGACACCATGGTGCCGATCCGTAGCGCCTGCCGGGTCTACGGACTGCCGGTGGATCAATTCGTCAGCAAGAGCAAGCTCGCGGAGATCGAGACGCGTACCCGCAAGGCCGGCGGCGAAGTCGTCAGCCTGCTCGGCAGCGGCTCGGCTTTCGTCAGCCCCGCCTGGTCGGCGCTGGAGATGGTCGAGGCCATCGCCTTCGACAAGAAGAAGATCATCCCGATCGCCGCGCATCTCAACGGAGAGTACGGCGTGAAGGGGATATTCCTCGGCGTACCGGCCGTCCTCGGCAAGAAGGGGGTCGAGCAGATCATCAAGATCAAGCTGACCGCTGAGGAAAAGAAGGCGCTACGCCATTCGATCAGCGCGGTCAAGAAGACCGTAGCCGAGGTGAACAAGATGCGCTAGGCAGCGCGAGCCGCCAACGTAGCGAAGATCGGGGCCCCGGCCTGAACGGCGGGGGCCCCGTTTCGATATCCGACACGCAACACAGCAGCGCGCGTCGTGCGTTGGCGGCCGTGCCGCGCAGTTCCGCACCCGCTGCCGGTGTCAGAAGGAGAGCCAGAACGCAATTTCCGGATACCAGTGGTCGTTGTCGGTAAAGACGTCGTCGATAAAACGCTCGTAGACCGCACCGATGGCAACGTACCCCCTGCCTCTGGAGTAGGCAATACCGGCGCGGCCACCCCAGGAATCGGTATCGGGAAAGTCATCGGTTGCCCATGTTTTGCGGTAGAAAGCTCCGACGTAGGGCAACACCGGCCGCAACTGCCAGAACACATACCGGACCTGAGGCGCCAACTTGTAGAATTGCGGAGTTTGCAGGAGCCAGCCTTCGAATTCGAGACCCACCTCGAATCCGTCCAACAAGTAATATCCCACGCCGGCGCCGAGGATCAGGTACGTATGGCTGTAGCTACTACCGGCGCCACCGTAGAAACCGATTCGCTTGC
>JAUVBS010000256.1 GCA_030591105.1 bacterium
CGGTCCCGGCCCGCTTGCTTCCCGGCTCGGTCACCGCCAGCAACAGCGGCGAGACCACCAATGCGGCAACCAGGTAGTCGCTGGCACTGCTGGCTGCGGGAGACCAATTCTCGGTGGCCGAACGGTCAAAGCCACCGATATCATCGCGATCGAGCTGATCGATCTCCGCGCGCGTCAGAGGCTCCCGGCTAGCGGCGGCCACCCTCGACAACCCGAGCAGTGCCAACCCGGTACCGGTAAGGGCGAGCTCGCGGCCGGTGTCGAGTTCGTAAGGAAACGGATCGATCGCCGCCGCGATAGGTGGCAGGAATACACCGACAATCGACGCGAAAAGCACCGGGCCGATCAACGCACGTGCTACCGAAATTCTTGCCACCGAGGGGAACCTCACAAGGCCAGTCAAACACACGAGTCCTGGTATTAGCTGGACGATCCGGGCTAGCCGTCTCGAGAACATTGGACAATAATGACCGAGCCAATGGGGTTCCGTCAATAAGGGGAGGCCGGCGAGAAGATGTCGGGGGATCACCACTAGTGTGCTGACCCTGCGGTCCGTGGATCAATCGCTGGCGGTTGGCACCGGCAGGACAGGGCCTCCCGGGGGGCCCTGGTCGCTAACGCATCGGCGGTCTTGCTCAGTTCTGTAGGTCGTCGGTCTGCTGGTCGGTCGCTTCCTGTTCGAGGCGGGCAATCTCCTCGGCATTCCACTTCGCGGCTATGGCGAGTAGCTCCTGGAGCGACTCGGCTTCGGCGAAGAGTGCCAGTGCCTCGTGCAACTGGGTGTCGGCTTCGAGAGCCACCTTGTAAGCATCTTCCGGACCGAAGGCGTGGCGCATGAGCTCGCGCCGGATGCCCCGCTGTATAAACTTTCGGTTCGCCGTGAGCAGCGAATCGCTCATGGCGAGGTCGAAAACCTCCAGGTACTCGTCGATGTTCTCGCGCTGCTGCAAAAACTCGTCGAACTCCGCGAGGAGCGCGTCGTCGATCTGGAAATCCCGGGGCACGTCGCCGTGCCGATTGGCGTACTCGACCGCATAACTGAAGAGCGCACCGTCACGCTCGACGGCGACCTCGAAATCGGTCAGAAAATCCTGCTTGATCTCGATGTCGGGTGTGATCCCGCCGCCGCCGTAGACGACGCGACCCGCGTCGGTGCGGAATTGCTCCTTCTCGTGGCGCGGCACTTCCAATTCAGCTGGCTCGGGATCCAGATCCGGAGGCATATCGCCGTCGGCCCCCTCCATTGCCTGGCGGTCGCGATCCCTGTGGATCGATCGGCCCGACGGAGTAAAGTACTTCGCCGTGGTCAGTTTGAGCGCCTCTTCCTCGTTGAGGCGGAAGACCGTCTGCACCGAACCCTTGCCAAACGTGCTCGTACCGACGACGAGAGCCGCATCGTGGTCCTGCAACGCCGCGGCGACGATCTCACTCGCCGAAGCTGACGAACCGTTGACGAGCACTACCATCGGTATCTCATCGTAGGTTTGCTTACGCTTCGGCTCGCTGTAGAACGAGGCGTTCTGCTGACGCAATCGTCCCTTGGTGAACACGATCAGTTTCCCCTTCTCGAGGAACAGTTCGCTGACCTCCTTGGCCGCTTCGAGTAGGCCGCCAGGATTGAAGCGCAGATCGAGGATCAGACCGCGCATGTGCTGCTGCTTCAATTCGTCGAGCGCCGTCCGCAATTCGGTGGCCGTCGTGCGCGAGAAGTTCTGCACACGGATGTATCCGATATCGCCCATCATGTAAGCGTAAGGCACGCTGTCCACCTTGATAATATCGCGCGTGATGGTGAACGGGATCGGTTCCTCCAGACCCGGCCGGTGGATGGCGATGTTGACCTTGGTCCCCGGTGGGCCGCGTAACAACTTGACTGCGTCGCGGCTGGTGAAATCGTAGGTCGACTCACCCTCGATCTCGACGATCTGGTCGCCGCCGCGGATCCCCATGTAGTAGGCGGGAGTTCCTTCGATGGGCGAGATCACCGTCGGGTAATGGTCGCGGATGTTGATGGTGATACCGAGCCCGCCGAACTCCCCTTCGGTCGCGAGCATCAGATCCTCGTAATTGATCGGCGGTAGATACTGCGAATGCGCGTCCAGCTCGGCGAGCATGCCTTCGACCGCCGCCTCGGCCACCTCGCGCGGGTCTAGCTCGTCGACGTAATTATAGATAACTCGCTCGTAGACTTCGCCCATCAGCTTCATGGCCTCGATGATCTTCTGACGCTTGCTGACCCGATCATCCTGAGCCAGAACCACCCCTGGCAACACCAGAAGCAGCAGCAACCACGGCAAGATCTGCCGGATACCAAGCCTAGCGCGAGGCACCCTGCACTGCGCGGCGTGCACGGTGGCAGCGGGTTTGACGGTCATGGTCGAAATCCTTCTTTCCCGCAGCAGGGCCACGCGGAAGGGTAATCCTGGTCGGGATCGGGGTGATCAGCCCGGCGCAGGCATAGATGGCTCGGCGATCGTCTTATCTCGACAATCGACCGCCCGACCGGCGCCAGCTCGCGCACGGTCACGGCGGGTATATAATAGAACGAATTTAAGCAATCTGTGTTCCAGCCGCTTGAAATATGGTGGCGCGGCCGTCGGAACTTCGTCGGACACCTGATCGGACACCATGGCGCAGGTACGACTGGAACTCGTCCGAAAGGCGGGTCACAGAAACTTCAGAAGACCGTGTCCGAGCCTTCTCAGATGGGTCAGAGCGGTAGCCAGTACTTCAGCCGGCGGCAGCGCGGCGTCGAGAACGACGTACCGCGAATCGCCGCTCGCAGCCATCGCCTGATAACCGGAGTAGACGCGCGCGTGGAACTGCTGCGCCTCGCGTTCGAGCCGGTCGGTCTCGCGCGCGGCCAATCGGGCGCGGCCTTGCTCCGGAGGTAGCAGGCAAAGAAAGGTCAGATCGGGTTCGATCCCGGCCAGGGCCACGGCATTCAGGCGATGCACCAGCTTCTCGCCGAGGCCCCGTCCGAAACCCTGGTACGCCACCGAGGCGTCGGCGAAACGATCGCACAGGATGAAGATGCCGGCTTCGAGCGCCGGTTCGATCTTCTCGCGGACGAGCTGCGCACGGCTAGCAACCATCAACAATAGCTCGGTCTCGCCACACATCTCCTGCGTGGCCGGGTCGAGCAACACCGCGCGGATCCGCTCGCCGATCTTCGTGCCGCCCGGTTCGCGCAGAACCAGCGCCTCGCAACCGTTGGCCGCGAGCCAGTGCTCGATCCCCGCGACCAGAGTTGTCTTGCCGCTGCCCTCGGGACCTTCGAAGGTGACCAGCAAGCCGCGGGTATCGCTAACTGTCGGCGTGGTCACGATCGCTCCTCGGGCTCCGTGTCGCCGGCCTCGGGTTCGACGGGATGATCCGGGTCGGGTTCAGCGACCGGCTCGGAACGGCCTGCCGGTTCGGCGCCTGGGAGCTTGCCGGCCACGTGCACGATGCGTTGGATCGTCGTCGCGTTGGTCAGCGCCGCCAGCACCACGAGGACCAGGGTCAGCACGTAGTGACCGAGAATCATACCCGCGGTCAGCAGTATCACGCGTTCGGGCCGCTGCAAGAGACCGACGTAACAAGTTTCCCCGACCCCTTCGGCCCGCGCGCGCACATAGCTGGTGGTCAGGCTGCCGGCTACTGTCAACACGATCATCAGCGTGGCCAGTTGCCAGTTACCGGGCTGCTGAACGATGTAGTACCAGGTCATGCCGGCGAACAGAGCCGACTCGCCTAGACGATCGAAACAGCTATCAAAGAACGCCCCGCGCTTCGAGACCGTACCCTGCAAACGGGCCAGGTCGCCGTCCAGCATGTCGAACGCCGAACCGATCAAGAAGACCAGCGCTCCACCTAACAGGTAACCCTTCGCCACGATCCAGCCGGCCAGCACGCAAACCGCAATTCCGGCTAGAGATACCGCCAGCGGGCTCACGCCGAGCTGGTCCAGCTTTTCGACCACCGGCCTGACGTAACCGCGTGCTTTCTGCTTCAGCGTGTTCCTGTCGTTCTCCACATTTGCCTTCCTCGCTGGGGCCGCCGGCCGGCGGCCTGTCACTCCCCGCGCGCACGCCGGCCCAGCCCCTCGATCAGCAGGACCAGCTCACCTTTCAAACGCACGCCTGTCATCTGTA
>JAUVBS010000131.1 GCA_030591105.1 bacterium
AACCGAGGAGACTACCATGAGCGACGACACGAGAGAAACCGCCACCACCGACACCCACCAACCTGCCCGTCCGATGAAGTACTTCAAGGACAAGGACGGTAATGGGTGGCTGTGTGACAAGGACATCGATCCCGACGGGGATCTCGAGGCCCAGGGTTGCTGGCGTTGCGAAGACATGGCGTTCCCAGCCGGTGGTCGTTAGCAGAGAGGTCTTGCATCATGGGGCCCACCGAGAACGCAAACCTACCTGATGAGGGCGGGGCCAGGAATATCTACGAGCGGGCCATGACTCACCTGTTTGCTGGCCACGTGCGACGGGCGGTGGCGGACCTTACCCGCTGTCTGGCTCTGGATCCGGAGTTCGCACCTGCCTACTCGGCCCGCGCGGGGATCCACGTGCGCGCCGGTCGTTACCAGGCTGCCCTGGCCGACATCGACAAGGCCCTACAACTCCGACCGGATAACCTGGGCGACCTTCACAACCGCGCTGTCGTCATGACGGCATTGGAGCAATACGCAGCGGCCATCAGAGCTTATCAAGTGGTGCTCGCCCGGGATCCGAACAGTGCCGGTTCGTACAACAACCTGGCGTGGCTTCTGGTGACGGCGAAGGATCCAGCGGTGCGCGACGGTGGGCAAGCGCTGGCCTATGCCAAGGAAGCGGTCGAGAGGGGTGACAGCCCCGCGTGGCTCGACACCCTCGCGGCCGCGTTCGCGGAGTGCGGGGACTTCTCCCAGGCGGTGGCCGTGGCCGAGGAGGCATATCGTCGGTCGGACCCACCGATCGAGAGGTTCCGCCGGAGGATCGAAATCTACCGAGGACACCAGACTCTCGCCGCCTGGCGTGCGGCGAGGCGAGAAGAAGGAGAATCCCATGGAGACCGAGCGATTGATCGGGCATGACCTGTTTCAGTTCCTGCGTCCGGACCAGATCAAAATCATCAGCGACATGGCCGAACGGGTCTCGTTGAAGGCAGGGGATACCGTTTTTCAACGAGGTGACAAGGCCGAGGATCTCTTCATCGTGCTGACAGGCCAGGTGGCCTTGCGGCTGCCGAGTAAGGGCGGGATCAGTTTTCTGGTGGACGAAGTGGGGGACGACGCGGTCTTCGGTTCCTGCATCTGTTTTCAGATCGACGCGTACACCCTCACCGCGCAGTGTGTAGAGGATTCCACGCTTCTGAAGATCAAGGCGGAGGCCCTCAAGAAAGTGATGGAAGAGGACATGGTCGTGGGCTATGCCGTCCAGACGTTGATCTCGAGGGTCTACTTCAAGCGCTACATCGACACGATGCACAAGCTCCAGGCGATTCTCGGTAATTTCCCCCTCGAAGCGGGTTGAGCGGGGAAGATACCGAATTCGCACGGGTCCGGTCTTGTAAGCTATCCACAGCGGATTCGAGGCCGGACTGGAAGATTGGAGAGAAATCGGTTCAGGGAAAGGTGCTAGCATGGACATCGTGTTCGGCCCGGTGCCTTCTCGTCGCCTGGGCCGCAGCTTGGGTATCAACAACATCCCCCCGCGAAAAATATGTACCTACTCTTGCGTCTATTGCCAGCTTGGGCGCACCAGGAAAATGCGCATCCGACGAGAGGCCTTTTATCAGCCCGCCGACGTGGCCGCCCGGGTGAGCGAGAAAATAGAGCAGGCAAAAAAAGTGGGCGAGGGCATCGACTACCTGGCCTTCGTTCCCGACGGCGAGCCGACCCTGGACATTCACCTCGGGGCAACGATCGACCTGCTGAAATCCACCGGTGTTCCCGTTGCGGTGATCAGCAACGCCTCGCTGATCGACGATCCGCAGGTCCAGAGCGATCTGGCACGGGCGGACTGGGTCTCATTCAAGGTCGATGCTGTGGTGGAAAAGGTCTGGCGCCGGATCGATCGACCCCACGGCTCGCTACATCTCGAGTCCATCCTGGCCGGGGTGCTGTCCTTTCGCTCTCGTTACAAAGGAACCCTGGTCACCGAAACCATGCTGATCCAGGGGTTGAACGATGACGCCAAGAGCAGCGAAGAGACAGCCGCTTTCCTGGAGAAACTGCAACCGGACAGAGCCTACATTTCGATACCGACCCGGCCTCCGGCGGAAAAATCAGTCCGAGCCGCGGCTGCCGGCCGAGTCAATCGCGCCTTCCAGGTATTCTCGGACCGCGTGCCAGACGTGGAACTGCTGATCGGCTATGAAGGCAACGCTTTTGCTTCGAGCGGAGATCCACGAGCCGACATTCTCAGCATCACTGCGGTCCACCCCATGCGAGAGGATGCCGTTGATGCTCTGCTAGCCAGGGCGCAAGCGCAGCAGAGTGTGCTGGCAGAAATGCTCGAGGACCAAGAGATCATCGTGTCCGATTTCAACGGCAAGAAGTTCTACCTGAGGAAATTCTGAGATGCTCGTGGATGTTCTCGATCACTCGCTGATGATCACCAGCTTCGTCTTCATAATGATGCTGCTGGTCGGCCTCGCCGGGTTGCTCTCGGGTCGCTTCTAACCCAAATCGACAATTTGACAACGTATTTTCCCCTTGACTTCCAGTCCAGAATTTAGCAGAATAACGAACGTTCGTTCGGGAGGTGATCGTCGACCTTATTTCCCCCTTCAAATAACACGTTAAGTATCCGTCCATGTCCTGCCTGACAAGGAGAAGGCTGCATGTTCACGAAGATGACGGAATGGGAGCAAAACCGTCACGAGTATGCTCAAGAGTGGCAGAAGCGTACCGGTGGCAAGGTGATGGGTTACTTCTGCACCTACGTCCCCGAGGAGATCCTCTACGCCGCCGGTGTATTGCCGGTCCGGATCCTGGGTAGCCATGAACCCCAAGACGTCACCGAGCCGCACATCTTCGGCATGTTCTGCCCATTTTGCCGCGACTGCCTCGCCCAGGGTTTGAAGGGCCGCTACGACTATCTCGACGGGATCATGATCGCCCAGTCCTGTCTGCACATCCGCCAGGCTTACACCTCGTGGCAGAAGCACCATCCGGTCGCGTTCGACTACTACCTCTGCATGCCCCAGCGTGTGCAAAGTCCGCGCGCCTTGCCGTACCTGACCGGCGAACTCGAGGTGTTCAAGACGGCGGTCGAAGAGTGGACCGGCAAGACGATAACCGACGACGACCTCGACCAGTCCATCGCCGTCTACAACGAGAACCGGCGTCTGCTGCACGAGGTCTACGCGTTGCGCAAGCAGAACCCGCCGCTGTTGACCGGTGAAGAGGCCATGGAGATGGTCATCTCCGCCCAGATGGTCGACAAGGTCGAGCACAACGCCGAGTTGAAACGCGTTCTGGCCGAACTGCCCAAGCGCAACGGCGGTCGTGAAACCGGCGCGCGGTTGATGATCCTCGGTAGCGAGGACGACGACATCGAGTTCATCAACATGTTCGAGTCATGCGGCGCCACGTTTGTGACCGACGATCACTGTACCGGCACGCGGTATTTCTGGAACGAGGTCATCCCGCGCGAGAACCGACTCGAGGCCATCGCCGCCCGCTACATCGACCGTGTGCCGTGCCCGAGCAAGGACTGGGAAGAACGTCTGCGCATCGACCACATACGGCAACTGGCCCGGGACTGGAATGTGGACGGCGCCGTCGTCATCCAGCAGAAATTCTGCGATCCGCACGAGCTGGATATCCCCGCCACGCGCCAGGCGCTCGAAGACGACGGTATTCGCACGTTGTTCCTCGAACTCGACGTCACCGTGCCGATCGGACAGTTCAAGGTCCGGGCCGAAGCGTTCATCGAGATGATCGGCGACGAAGATCTGTTCGACTGACCGGTCGGCCTGGAGGGCCGCCAGGAGGCGAGAATGACTACCGGGGCGCTATACGAGACCAAGCCGCTCAACTGCTGGGCCAAGGCGAAGGAGATCCGCGAAGAATACTACCGCGATTATGCCAACGCGCACGAGAACGGCGGCATACGGTGGGCCGGCGGTGCGTGGACCTTCGGCGCGATCCCCTGCGGCCTGGGCGACGATGTCTGGAGCCTCACCAGCGAGCCGTACGGCGCGTCGATCGCCGCGAACAAGCTGTTTTCCCTGCGCTGCTTGGAGGCGACGGAGAAGGCCGGCTACGCCCGCGACCTCTGCTCGTACATGCGCAACTACTGGGGCTCGATCCTGTTGAACGAGTATGCCTTCGGCGGGCCGTTTCCGAAACCCGACTTCATCTGGCAGGACCACATCTGCTGCAGCCACGCCAAGTGGTACCAGGTCGTCAGCGATCTCGAGGGTGGCATCCCTCAGTTCTGCATCGATGTATCGGTCGGGCCGTACCACGAGATCAACGAGCTCAAGCTCGATTACGTCGTCGGTCAGATGCACGACGGCATCGAGTGGCTGCAGAAAACCACCGGCCGCACCTACGACGACGCCAAGCTGATCGAAGCCGTCTACCAGGAGTGCCGCTCCACGGCGCTCTGGGCCGAGATCTCCTGCCTGAACAAGGCGAAGCCGGCGCCGTTGGACGAGAAGACGATGTACTCGCTCTATGTTCTGGGCACTCTGATGAAACACAGCAAGGTCGTGGCCGACTTCTACGAGGAGCTGCGCGACGAGGTCCGCTGGCGGGTCGACAACCAGATCGCGGCCATCGCCAACGAACGGTGCCGGCTGATGTCCGACACCCAGCCGCCGTGGGGTTTTCTGAGCGTGTTTCGGTACCTCGAACAGTTCGGCGCCATCTCGGTCGGCTCGCTCTACACCTTCGGCTTGATCGGCATGTTCGAGGTCAAGCCCGACGGCACCTGGGGTCCGCGCACCACGCCCCAGGAGCAGGGGATCGAGATCACCGACCGCGAGCAGGCG
Source organism: bacterium (assembly GCA_030591105.1). Classification (GTDB taxonomy): domain Bacteria; phylum Krumholzibacteriota; class Krumholzibacteriia; order LZORAL124-64-63; family LZORAL124-64-63; genus JAUVBS01. The sequence goes on from JAUVBS010000131.1 coordinate 4,815, forward strand.
CTGCGCATCCTGGCCGACTGGAATCTGAGCAAGCCGGAGTGGCAGCACTTCTACTCGCCGCATCTGAAGACCGAGATGATGGTCCGCATCGCCCGCGAGTGGTCCCTCGACGGTGTGATACTGCACTACAACCGGGGGTGCGAGGGGTTGAGTATCGGCATCGCCGAGAACCGCCTCGGTCTGATCGAAGCCGGCTATCCGGTGATGACTTTCGAGGGCAACATGGGCGACGAACGGGAGTTCGATCTGCCGAAGACCACGGCGCGTATCGACGCGTTCATGGAGACCCTCGGTATCAAGGAAATCTGAACCGTCGGGCGGTCGAGCCGCGAACCGGGAGGAAGGCATGATAACCGCAGGAATCGATATGGGGTCGAAGACTGTCAAGGTGGTGATCGTCAAGGACGGCGAGATCGTCGGTAAGCACATGCTCCTGGCCGGCTTCGAGGCGCAAGAGGCGGCCGAGACCGCTTTCGCCGCGTCGCTCGAGGCCGCCGGTCTGACCGCAGACGATATCGAGGCCATCGTGGCCACCGGCGCCGGTCGCAAGAACGCCCCCCATACCGATCGCGACATCACCGAGGTCGGCAGCGGCGCCAAGGGCGCCCACCACCTCTACCCGGCGGTTCGCACCGTGATCGACGTCGGGGCCGAAGAGGGTCGGGCGATCCGCTGCACCGAGGACGGCAAGGTGCTCGACTTCGCGCTGAACGAGAAATGTGCCGCCGGTGCGGGCGCCTTCACCGAGGCGATGAGCCGCGCCCTGGAGGTGCCGATCGAAGAGCTGGGACCGATGTCGTTGCAGTCACAGAATCCGACGCCGATGAACGCCCAGTGCGCAGTGTTCGCCGAGTCGGAAGTGGTCTCGTTGTTGCACGCCCGCACACCCAAGCAAGACATCGCCCGCTCGGTGCACGATGCCATCGCGAGCCGCATCGTCTCGCTGGCCAAGAAGGTCGGGTTCGAACCCGAGGTGGTCTTCATCGGTGGCGTGGCGCACAACCCAGGTTTCGTCGATTCGCTCGAGCGCGCCCTCGAGTGCAAGGTCATCATCCCGGAGGATCCCGAGTTCATCGGTGCCTACGGTGCGGCTCTGGCGGCGGCCGAGAGCTGAGGCGCGACCGGACCTGACCGATCGAACCGCCCGGCCTCGCGCGCGTCGCGGCCGGCAGAGGAAAGGGAAAGCGAGCTATGGCTGAGTACTGGCGCTGGAAGGAATACCGCTGGCATGACGAGGCAAAGGATTGGCGCAAAGGTGAACTGATCACCGCCGGCGTGGATGTCGGCTCGGTCTCTTCACAGGCCGTCGTCGTCGTCGATGGCGAACTCTATGCCTTCTCCAACATGCGGACCGGTTCGAACAGCCCCGAGAGTGCGACGAAGTCCATGGCCTGGGCGCTCGAGGATACCGGTCTGACGCTGGACGAGGTCGGGTTCGCAGTGGGCACCGGTTACGGGCGGGTCAACGTACCGTTCGCGGACAAGGCCATCACCGAGATCGCCTGCCACGCGCGCGGGGCGAACTTCATGTACGG
>JAUVBS010000341.1 GCA_030591105.1 bacterium
CCAGCACCTCGAGACTCGCCGGTACGCGGGGTTCATACTGCACCGGCAGACCGGTATAGCGCGGCGAGATGATCTGAACTGAGAACTCGGTCAACAGCGGCGGGTGCCACACGGCGATCGCTCGCTGTGATGTGGCCAGACCGCCGCGTCGGAAGCGGTAGGTGAAATCCTCGCGAACTGCCATCAGTTCGGCTTCCCAGCGCCGATGGCTGACCACGCCAAGGCGACCACCGCCACCGGCTGGCGGCAGTACTGATTGTGTGAGCAGACGGCGCCACAGACCGCTGCCGGCACGTACCTCGCAGACGACCGGTTCGTGGCCGCCGCCGAAGTCCCGTGCCGCCAAGACGATGTCGCTGCCGGCCAGAACGTGATCGATTCCGGGGGCGAGGTAGAGTCCGATCGTCGGGGTCGCAGCACCGGCCGCCCAGGGCCGCATCAGCCGATCCAGACCGCGGCGCATACCGCCCGGGTCGCCAACCAACCAGGCACAGAACAGACCGCACACCACCGCTGCAGCGATCAGGACCGTCGTGGCCCCCGGCAGCGGGAGCAGCCGACCTGGCCGCGCGCGCGCCAGAGTGTCGGCCGCCAGCGTGAACGTCCGTCGCACCAGTAGACCACTGAGGTGCGGCGCCGCTTCCCATCGCTCCGGACGTCGTAACGCTTCTTCGGCCGCCACGAGCAGGTTGCGACCGCCGGTACCGCGGTCGAAAATCCTCGCCAGGTCGCGGCGACGACGCAAGCGCCGCCACGGCGACCACCAGACCGTGTAGAGGGTGACGGCCAGTAACGCCACCCAGAGCGCGCTCAAACCGTAACGCAGCGGTGCGGGCACCAATACCTCGGCCAGGGTCCACCCCGCCAACAGAGCCGCCCCGCCGACGATGGCCACCAACGACAGCAGCCCGTACACGAGATTGCGCAGACGGGCGCGCTGCAACCGCTGATTCAACCCGCGATCGACTTCGCTACGCACGTCATTAGCCGTCATGGCATCGACCTCGTTGCCGACGCACTCGATTCCCGACGCTCAAGGTCGGGTCAGTGCGTATACCAGGATGTTCACCGCCATGCGTGCGGCCGCCTCACGAACCTCGGCTGGATCGTGATGGACGTCGGCATCTTCGAGCCCATCGCCGATATCGCTGGAATAGGAGTAGAAAACGACCATGCGCCCATCTTTGAATACGCCGAAACCCTGAGCCGGTTCCCCGTCGTGTTCGTGGATCTTTGGTAGACCGGGCAGATCGTAGTAGCAGTGGTAGATCGGATGATCACTCCCGACCGTGATCAGATCGTGGTCCGGAAAGACCTGCGCCATCAACTCGCGGAAACTCGTATCGAGCCCGTAGTTATCGTCTGCGTAGAGAAAACCGCCCGCCTCAAGGTAACGTCGCAGCTCGCGTTGCTCGTCCTGATCCAGAGTGATCCGGCCGTGACCGGAGACGTAGAGCAGAGGGTAGCGATACAGGTCCTCGCTATCGAGAGTGACCGTCGCCTCGGTGCGTGCCGTCGCGATGCCGGTACGGCGCGCAAACTGTTCTTGCCAGTTGGGCAGGCTACTGGGGTCGCAGTACCAGTCGCCGCCACCACCGTACTTCAACCGCGCCACACGGACCTCCGCGGCGCCGTCAACGGAGACCTCGCGCGAACGGGTCGGCGCCGGACCTAGCAACGCGCAAGCCAGTACGACGACCACGACGGCTGATACGGCCGGTGCAGTCAGGTGCGGTTGGTGGCTACGCGGGATCTGTCTAGATTCCATTGCTCGCTTCTGTTCTCCGCTACCGACCGGGGTCAGACATCGGCTCGGGGTAACACGACCACGGCGATTGCGCCGGTGACATCGAGCCGGTTGGTCAGCGAGATCCGCCCACCCATCTTTTCCACCAGGTTGCGGCTGATAGCCAGGCCGAGACCCGTGCCTTTACTCTTAGTAGAAAAATACGGGTCGAACAGCCGGTCAGCCACCTCCGCCGACAGACCGGGTCCATTGTCCTGCCACAGTATCGCCACTTCTCGCGGCCGGACATCCCAGGTGACATCCACCGCGAGTCGGTCCGCTTCACCCCGGGCGTCGATGCTGTTTTGCATGAGGTTGCCCAGTACTTTCAAGAGTGACTCGCGGTGAGCCAGGACCGGCGGCACGTTTCCGCTCGCCACACGCACCTCGACGCCATTGGTCGGCCCACCACGCCGACCGCGGTAGCCGCTTGCCACCTGCTCGACGAGCAATGGTAGATCGAGCGCGGCACACTCCAGTTCGCCGGGCCGACCGAGCAAGCTGAACTCGGCCGCGATCGAGCGCAACAGCGCGACCTGTTGCAGGATGCGATCGACCGTCTCGTCGACGATACGGTCCAGATCGGCGTGGCCATCGACGTACGCCTGATGCAAGAGCTGCACCGAGAGCTGGATCGGCGTGAGGGGATTCTTGATCTCGTGGGCTACCTGCTGCGCGAGCTCCGCATTCAACGCCAGACGCTTGTTGGCCAGAAACTCCGTTACGTCCTCGAAAACGAGCATCGTCTCGTGCCGACCACCAGGCAACGGGAGCGGCGCCACTCGGCCGCGGACCGTGCGTCGCTGACCGACCGGACCCAGCTCGCGCTCGCCTCCTGGGCCACCGGTCAGCGCTCCGAACGCCGCCAGAAGCTGGTCGGCACGCTCAACACTCGCGGTCTCCGGGTAGATCTCGGCCAGGATCCGTTCGCCAGCGGGATTCAGGGCCACAATCTGCCGCTCGTCGTCCCAGACCAGGACCCCCACCGGGACCCGCGCCAGTACCGTGGCCAGAAAACGCTCACGGGCTTCGAGACTTTCGCGGGCCGCAGCCAGCTCGCCGCGCATGGTATCGAAAGCGCCCGCCAAGCGGCCCACTTCGTCGCGTCCGGATGCCGGTAACGGCGCCGCAAAGTCGCCCCCGGCCAACTTCTGGGTCGCGGCCACGAGAAGGCGGACCGGCCCAAAGATCCGCCAGGTCATCACCATCACCAGTAACAGCGCTGTCAGTAGGATCAACGTGGCCAGTCCGGCGAGATAGAGGATCGTACGTTCGCGCTGGCCGGCGTAGTCCCGCTCGCGGTCGGGGAACTCCACCGCCAGTACCGCCGGTAGGGGTAGGCGCGTCAGACGCGGTACGGAGCCACCCATACTCACCGCGGGCAAGGCGACACAACCGGTGAACGCCAACCGAGGCGGCGGCGCCGGATGGAGATACGAACTCGTCGG
>JAUVBS010000238.1 GCA_030591105.1 bacterium
GAAACGATACACGGCACCATGGCGAATCCCTACGACCACAACAGCCTGATCGTCGAGTTGATCGTCCCGCCGAGTAGCACGTTGCTCGGCAAACAACTCAGCGATACGCATCTCGGCTTCGGACGCGAGATCCATGTGATCGGTGTGAAGCGGCGCCAGGTACATTACAGCGCCCAGAAGATGAGTGAACTTTATCTGAGCGTCGGCGACATCCTGCTGGTGCAGTGCCCCCTCGAAGACATCGATCTGCTGCGCGGCGACGGGGAGTTGATCGTGGTCGAGGATGTGGTCCATACCATGGTCAACAAGCGGCGTGCACCGGTGGCGATGGCGATCTTCATCGCGATGATCGCCGCCGCCACTGCCGGTGTCGTCGACATCCTGGTGGCCGTCTTGACGGCGGCGTTCTTGATGATCGTCACCGGCTGTTTGTCCATGCGTTGCGCCTACCGCTCGGTCAACGTGCGGATACTTTTGCTGATCGTCGGCACCATCGCGCTGGGGGCCGCGCTGAGCAAGACCGGCGCCGCCGATCTCTATGCGCAGAACTTTCTGTCGCTGTTTGCCGGGGCCGGTCCCGGTGTGATACTCAGCGGTTTGATCTTGATGACCAGCGTGTTCAGCCATTTCCTGAGCAACAACGCAACCGCCGTGTTACTCGTCCCGATCGGTCTCTCGGTGGCCTCGTCGCTGGGAGTCGATCCGCGACCGTTCGTGGTCGGCATCTGCTTCGGCGCGTCGGCCTGTTTCGGCTCGCCGATCGGTTACCAGACCAATCTTCTGGTCTACACCCCAGGCGGTTACCGCTTCAGCGACTATCTCAAGCTCGGTATGCCGCTGAACCTCATACTGTGGGGTGGCGCCTCGCTGGGTGTGCCGTTACTCTGGCCGTTCTAGAACTATGCCGGCCGTTTTAAAAGTATTTGGCCGTTCCAGAACTAGTTGTAAGACGAGTTCTAGCCGGCCGAATCAGCTATTGCAGGCTTGTAACCCAGGCGGCGCTCGGCTATAGTCGGTAGGAATTTGCGGTCGTCCTCGCCCACATCCGGAATTGGCGGTCTGCTAGATCGGGGGGTCTTGCAGGCTGTACGGAGAGGGTCCTGGCGGTTTCTCCGCTCTCGTGAATCCTCTCGTCAGTTGTGTTCGCACCGGCACCGACGACAGCCGTGAGTCGGCAAGAGGGAGGGAACTATGGAGGTCTTGCCTCAGGACGCCATGGATCTTCAACTGACCATCAACGAAGTATCCCTGCGTCTCGATCAGGCTTTACAGGCCAAGCAGTTGCGTCGTTCTGGATTCCGCAAGCGCGGCTTCGTCCGCAAGCTCCTCGGTAGGCAGCCCCGCGGCCATCAGTCTCTCGACAAGTATCCTCTGGGTAAAGGCGTCTACGACGCGGAGAACTGCACGCTGTTCTGCTTCGGCGAGGAGTTCCATCTCTACGCCTGCACCGACTCATATCTCGATGAGGATCGCCAGTGGCAGACCTCGGCGTCGTTGATTTCCAGCGGCGGACGTCTGACTGAGGTGCAGTTCTCGGTCATCGATGGCAAAATCGCAGCATCTACTTTCTTGGAGCGTTTCCTCTCCGTGTGCGAAGCGCGGTTCGGCCCGCCACAGGAGGATGAACCGCACCGATTCATCTGGACGGGCATCCACTCGCGGATCCATTGCGCACTTGCGCCAAACCAAGAGAACGCCTCGTTCGTCTGGACACGGCGCAACGAATCCGATTGACCTTCGCTCCCGCTGACCACGGTCAATTCACAGGACCCTCGCCGTTCGTACGCAACCACTCCCGCACGTACGCCAAACCCTCGGCGAGTGTCGTGATCTCGCCTTCGAGCTGCGCAGCGTAGCAAGCGTCGAGGATCGGTCGAAACCCGCTGCCGGGTTCGAGATCCAACTCGATCAGATGCCGACCTTGGATGAGCGGTTCTGGTGCCGCCGCTTCGACCGCCAGCTCACGCGCACGTGCGAGCAACCAGTCTCCGGCGGGGAAGTCGCCTTCGTCCCGCCGGCGGCGGCCCAATCGGTCGGCCCGCGCGACCCGCACCAGCCGATCGATGCGGCCGACACGCCTCGCCAGCCGCCGCACCGCCGCATCGGAGGCGTCGGCCTCGTACAACGCCTGCGGCATGCCGTGCTCCCGCACCAGTGGCACCACCGCCTCGGTCAGTCCGCAGCGTGCGGTCAAGCGGGCGAGAAAAGACCGGGTCGCCTCGACACCCTCCTCGGCATGGCCGGGCGAGCGGATACGGCCCTCTTGCAAGTGTGTGGTGGCCGGTTTGCCCAGATCGTGACAGAGAACGGCCAGCCCGACGATGAGATCCTCGGCCCGATCGCCGAGGCGTTCGGCGGCAAAAATGTCCATGCTCGCACAGGTGTGGTTCCAGACGTCACCTTCCGGGTGCCAGGACGGGTCCTGGGGCACACCGATCAGAGCAGCCAGTTCGGGAAAATGCCGCACCCAGCCGCTGTCCCGCAGGAAAGCCAGACCGCGCGCGGGTACCTCGCCCTGCAAGATCAACTTTTGCCATTCGGCAAAGATGCGCTCGGCTGGCAAACCCTCCGGTTCGATGTGTCGGCAGAGTTCGATCGTCGCCCGATCCGCCTGCAGGTCGAAACGCGCCACGAGCTGCATGCCGCGCAGCACACGCAAGGGGTCTTCGGCAAAGGCCGCCGAGGTGTGGCGTAGTCGGCGCCGCGTCAGATCGGCCAGACCGCCCCACGGATCTTCGATGGCATCGGTCAGCGGATCGAGGTAAACGGCGTTGATGGTGAAGTCGCGCCGCGCCGCCGCTTCGGCCAGCGGCATCAGCGGATCGGAGTGGACGTTGAAGCCGCGGTGGCCGAGACCGATCTTCGACTCACGGCGCGGCAGCCCCACATCGATGGGCAATCCGCGCAACTTGAGAATCCCGAAGGCCCGGCCGACCAGGTCCAGCGGATAGCGAGCGCCGATCACCTCGCGCATTCGTTCCGGTGCGAGCCCAAAGACCTCCAGATCGAGCTCGGTCAGCTTACGGCGCAGGAAGTGATCGCGCACACTCCCGCCCACGAGGTATGTTGTGCCGCCGGCGTCGCGCAACAACTCGCACAGCTCGTGCAGCACCCGCTCCAGCTGTGGGTCAGCGAGGTCGAGGTTCGTCGGTTGCGGTTGTGGCATGGCGTTTCCCCTGGCGGTGCACTACGGCCAACGTACCTTGGAACCGGCTGAACAAGTAACGATCCGCCACCGCATCGGCGCCGTCAACCTGACCGGCACCGGTAATGCTAGCATGATTCTCCGCGCGGAGCGAAACCGATGACGTTTTCTCCCGAGATCGCCTTGCTGCTGGCGGGCGTCGGACTGATGGCCGGCATCGCCGCCGGCTTTGTCGGCATCGGCGGCGGCGTGGTGATGGTCCCGGTTCTGCTCGAACTGCTGCGCGCCTGGGGCGTACCCGCCGACTCGCTGGTGCAGACGGCCATGGGCACATCGCTCGCGGTCGCAACGTTCTCAGTGGCTTCCTCCGCGTGGCGGCACCACCGGCAGGGTCAGGTGGTCTGGTCGTTGGTGCCGTACATCGTCCCTGGCAGCATCGTCGGCGGCTGGCTCGCGGCACAACTGGCAGTACGGATCGACGGCCGCTGGTTGCAAGTCGGCCTCGCGTTGGTGCTGCTTTACGGCGCAGTGAAGATGCTACGCGACCGCGAACGCCCGGATCGCCTGTTGCGCCAGGCGCGGTGGTACGTCTGGTCGTTGGTCGGTTTCGGCGTCGGGATGTTCGCGGGTCTGAGCGGCTTGGCGGGTGGCAACGTGCTGGTCCCGGCCCTGGCCTTCGTCGCCCACGTACCGACGCGAAAGCTCGCCGGCACCTCGAGCGGTGTGGTGATGTTCACCTCGCTCGCCGCAGCCATCGGCTACCTGATGGGGCAGCCAGTCACACCTCTGGCGCCTGGATTCGTCGGTTACGTGTTCCTACCCGCAGCGCTCTGCCTCGCGGTGACCGCCATACCAGGAGCCCAACTCGGCGCCTGGCTCAACAAACGAACCGGCACGACGGTCTACCGACGCGTGTTCGGTGTGTTACTCCTGATCGTAGTGGTGCGGTTGTTGACGACGTTGTGATCACCGCCGGGACGATGACGAAGAACAGCAAAGCGGCCGCCAGTGTTACATTTTCGAGGGCACGACCCGAAGGTTGCTGGCGCCGGTCTGGCAGAACCCCCCGGGGGGTCTTTGCGATTCCCGGTAACGGTTCGGGCGACAAACCAACTCCGGGGCGGCTAGCCTGACTGGTTGGAGATTGGGCCTAGTGAAGGCTCCGTAGCCAGGAGGGCGAAGGAGCCGCAACGAGAGTCGGCCGCTACACGAAGTAGCGGCCGAC
>JAUVBS010000408.1 GCA_030591105.1 bacterium
ACGCCTTCCAGAGCGCGGCACCGTCTCGGGTTATGGCCAATAGCTGCTCGGCGGCCGCCGCCGGCTCTCCTTGGCGCACCTGCTGCACGAAGCCGGCGGCGTGGCGCCGCAAGCGGCCAAAAGCAGGTTGGGCCCGCGCACCGCGTCGCTCGAAATCATCGACGGCGCGCGTGACCGGGCTGTCCGGGCCGGCGACCGCGGACCAGGCGGCGCGACTCACCGCTGCGCCTCGGTCGGGTACGATCGCCAGCAGCATCACGGCACTACTCCAGTGCTCGGGGCCGGCCTGCACCAGCGCCAGCGCGCGCGGTGGGGCATCGCGCAACGGCGAGGCCGGCAGGGCGCACAGTCCGACGATCAAGAGCACGGCGACGTACGCCCCTTCGAGAGCGATGCGCGGGCGTTGCCATATCTGTTCCGACCAGCGGCGGATCCGATCGGCGATCCGGTCTGTGAAAACTTGCAGCCGCTGACCGGTGCTCACCCAGCGGCTGGTACGTGTCAGCACCGCCGCGGTGAAGGCAGCGTCCGGTTCGATGGTCCCCAGCTCCCGTAGCAACGGTTGCAACCAGGCGAGGGTCACCGCGATCTGACGGCAACCGGCGCAGTGCTCCAGATGCGATGCCAGCAGCGTTGCATCGGCTCCGGTCAGTTGGCCGGCCGCGTGGTCCGGCAGTAGCTGCTCGGCGCGCTGACACGCAGGACCACTGGTCTGGGCCAGCACCGCGGCGGTCAACTGCGCGTCGTCCGGACCCGGCGTCAGATCCACCCGATTCGTTCTCGCCTGGGCAACCAGTTCCTGGCAGGCCGGACAGGCGGCCAAGTGCTGTTCGGCCAGTTTCTGTCGGGCCGCATCGAGGCTGCCGTCGAGGTAGTCGTCCAGAAGGTCGGCCCAGTCCTGGCATTCGAATCGGTTCACGACGCCACCTCCGCGTCCTGTCCGCCACCACTGAGTGCGATGACGGCCTTGGCCAGCTCGACCCGTGCGCGGCTACACCGCGACTTGACCGTACCGAGGGGCAGATCCAGCATGCCGGCGATTTCATCGAGCGGCAGTCCCTGCATGTCCTTCAGCAGGATGATCTCGCGGTTGATCTTGCTGAGGTTCTGCATGGCAGCGATGACCAGACGTTTGCGGGTATTGGTGAGCCACTGCTGTTCGGGCGATGGCGCCGGATCAGCGAGTGACACCAGCTCGTCCGCTGGTATATCCTGAGCCGGCGGACGCACCTTGCGCCGCCGTAGATGGTCGAGGCAGACGTTGCGAGCGATGCGGATCAGCCAGGGCAGCAAGCGCTCGGGATCGCGGCACGTATCGAGCTTGCGATAGACCCGAACGAAGATGTCCTGGGCCAGGTCCCGCGCCTCGTCGGGGTCGCCGGTGTAGCCGTAAGCGATGCTACAGATGCGTGCCTGATAATTTCGCACGAGTACCTCCCAGGCGAGCTCGTCACCGGCTCGGCAGCGTCGCAACAGTTCCGCCTGGTCCATCGTATCTCCCATGGCTCGCTCGCGGCCCCTCGCTTCCGGGGAAGGTGCGGGTTCACTGTTGCTGCAGGGGTATTCCACAGCCCCCACGCAACGGAAAGACGCACCCGGTTCCGGAAAAGTTCGGTCACCGGAGCAGTTTTTTTCCGACGCTGGAATCGGCCTCCGGCGTCACCGGCAGTTCGTCTGGCATCCGAAGGGACTGCGCAGTGCCCCTTATGCGCCCGGCCGTCGTGCTCTCGCTTCTCGTGCTCGCGACATCGGCTGGCCCCGCGTTCGCCGCGGCCGATTTCGCTGCCGACCCCGTGGCCGATCTCGCGCCCAGCTCCGCGGCCAGTTTCGCGACCAGCTTCGCGACCAACGCCGCGCCCAGTTTCGTGGCCGACCAAACCGGCCCGCTGGCACCCGATACCGCCAACGGCGCGCTGACCGAACGGCCCGCCGTCGCCGCGTTTGACCTCGGCGAGATGTCCATCGACATCGACGGCAAGCTGGACGATCCGGCCTGGGCTCTGGCCGAAGCCGCCGCCGGGTTCACCCAGTTCGATCCGGACCGCGGCCATCCGGCCAGCGAGCAGACCGTCTTCAAGGTGGCGTACGACAAAGATGCGATCTACTTCGCGGTCGCCTGCTGGGAACGCGATGTGAGCCGCGTACAACGCCGCCTGTCGCGCCGCGATCAGATCGACGGCGCCGATCTGGTGAGTATCTACATCGATCCATACCACGACCTGAATACCGGTTACAACTTCCGGGTTTCGCCGGACGGCGTGCAACAGGACGCCTACGTCTTCGATGACGGTGACCGCGATGAGGAGTGGAACGCGGTCTGGTACGCCGAAACTTCCATCGACGCGGACGGCTGGTACGTGGAAATGCGCATCCCGCTCACAGCGATCCGTTTCAAACCGGCCGACGACATGACCTGGGGGCTGCAGGTCTACCGGTGGATGCAAGGCCGCGGCGAAGACAACGCCTGGACCAACTGGGACCGCCAGATACGCGGCTTCGTCAGCCGCTTCGGAACCCTGACCAACCTGCGCGGTATCCAGAATCCACGCAAACTCGAGGTGCGACCGTACGTGGCGACGCGCCACCACAACGCCGCACTACCAGACAGCCTCGACGGCTGGCAGAACCGCCAGAATTTCGGCGCCGACTTCAAGAACGGCCTGACGGCAGATCTGACCGTCAACGCCACGGTCCAGCCGGACT
>JAUVBS010000089.1 GCA_030591105.1 bacterium
CATTCCAGGTCGTCGAGAGCATGTACCGCTTCCCCTGCATGAGGCCGCCTGACCCGTATTTCTTGCTGGGATCGGTGCGTGTGCGGCCGTCGTCAGTGAAAAGCACGCCATGTCCGCCCGAGTACACGGCATCGATGTACTGCTTGAAGGCGGCCGGAACCGACATCCAATACACGGGAGTCTGGAAGATGATGATGTCGGCCCAGCGGAACTTCTCGAGCTCATCCGCAACGTCGTAGCCGTCATCGACCGTGGTCGACTTCACGGAACAGCCCTTTTTCTCCAGATGGCTCTGCGCTAGATCGATCAGACTTCGGTTCAACTCGCCCTTGGCGATCTCCGCCCGTTGATGTCCGTTGATCAACAAGACGTTTTTCATGGTTGCTCCCGTGCTGCGTTCGACTCCGGCGCGGCGGCAGACGGGACGGCGACCGGGTCCTCGTTACAGAGGGCGCCCGGCGCTCCCGGTGTGTCGGTGGGGCACTCGCTGGCGATGGGACAGTTGACGGTACAGGCGCATTTGCTGCCGGGCGCCCTACCCTGCCGCATGCCGCGCACGGCAGCGATAATCGCCCACGCCAGCGCGACCACGACGATCAATCCGACCAGGATATTCTCCACGATACTCCCTCCCGTCAGGCCAACAGCCGGCTGCCTAGCTGGTAGACGACCGTCGTCAACAGCCAGGCAAAGACCGTCAGGCCCCAGAACTGGGCCAGCGCCCAGCGCCACGAGCCGCTCTCCTGCCGCGTCACGGCAATCGTCGCCATGCACGGCGTCGCGATCAGAGCGAAGAGCAGGATACAGAAACCGATCAGTGGCGTGTAGCGGGCCCGTAGTTGAGCCCGTAGCCCTTCGCTGTGCTCGTCCGTTTCACCCACAGCAAACACGATACCCATCTGGGCGACGAAGACTTCTTTGGCTGCGAAGGCACCGACGAGCGCCGTGCCGATCCGCCAGTCGAAACCCATGGGCCGCAGCACCGGCTCGATCAGATGGCCGATACGCCCGGACACCGAGTACGCTAACTCGGCCGCCTGCTGGCGATGCTCCGGGGTGGTGGCCAGCTCACCGGAAGGCTCCCCGGGGGGCCCCGCCGTACTCGCCATCGCCGCCACCGGTAGATCGAAATCTGCCGGCGGTAGATAATCGGTCGGTGGCTTGGGGTAGCTGGTCAAGAACCACATGATTATCGAGGCGCCGAGGATCACGGTGCCGGCTTTCTTCAAGTAGAGCCAGGCGCGAGTCCACATCTGTAACAGCAGGCTCTTGCCGGTGGGGAAGCGGTACGGCGGCAGCTCCATGACGAACGGCGTCGTTTCACCCCGGAATACCGTCAAACGCAGCATTTTCGCGCCGAGCAGCGCGAGTGCGATCCCGGTGAAGTAGATCACCCACAGCACCGGCCCCTGCCATTTCTGCGGGAAGAACGCGGGGATGATCAGCGCGTAGATCGGCAGCCGCGCACCACAGCTAATCAGCGGCAGGACGAGCATCGTCGTGATACGGTCGCGGCGGTTCTCGAGGGTGCGCGTCGCCATGATCGCCGGCACTGTGCAACCGAAACCGATCAACAGCGGGATGAAGCTCTTCCCGTGCAGACCCACCTTGCTCATGAACCGGTCCATCACGAAGGCCGCGCGCACCATGTAGCCGGTGCCTTCAAGAATGGCGATGGCCAGAAACAACAGCACGATGTTGGGCAGGAACACAATCACCCCGCCCACGCCGCCGATCACCCCGTCGACGAGTAGCGACTGTAGGGGGCTCTCGGCGCCAGCCGGCCAGAAGCCGGCGATGCGATCGCCGAGCCAGCCGAAGGAACCTTCGATCCCATCCATGAGCGGATAGCCGAGGGTGAACGCCAACGAGAAGACCAGAAACATCAGGAGCGCGAAGATCGGCAGTCCCCACACCGGATGCATGACGATGTCGTCGATGCGGTCGGACCAGGTACGACCGTGGGCACGGGTGTGCTCCACGACGCCGTAGAGGATCCCCTCGATATAGCTGTACCGATGCCGCGCCATGACCACTTCCGGCTTACCGTCGGTGGCGCTGGCAAATTCTTCGACGGCGACCGTGACTTCGGCGCGCACCAGGTGCGAACCGAGGCGGTCGAGGTAGTCGCGGTCTTTCTCGAGCAGCTTGATCGCCAGCCAGCGACGGTCGGCCGGATCGCGCACGAGCGTATCGCTGGCGATGAGCTCTTTGAGCCGGGTGATGTTCTGCTCGACCGGTCCGCCGAAGTCGACCTGCTCCTTGCGGTAGCCGTTGCCACCGATCGCCACGTCTAGCAACGCTTCGAGCAGCTCATGCGTCCCCTCACCGCGGTTGCCTACCGAACGGATGACCGGCGCTCCGATCCGCTGCGACAGCTCCTGGCGATCGACCACGATCTGTTGTTTCTCCGCCTCGTCGCTCATGTTCAGAGCGATCACGAGCGGGCGCCCCAGTTCCATCAGCTCGGTCGTCAGGTAGAGGTTGCGTTCGAGGTTGGCCGCGTCGACGACGTTGAGCACGACGTCCGGTTTCTCTTCGAGGAGGAAATCGCGCGCGACCCGCTCCTCTTCGCTGTAGGCGCTGAGGCTGTAGGTCCCCGGTAGGTCGATCACTCGCAACTGCACGTCGCCGATCCGGCGGCTGCCTTCCGTCCACTCGACGGTCACACCAGGATAATTGCCGACGTGTTGGCGGGCACCGGTCAAGTTGTTGAAGATGGTGGTTTTACCGGCGTTGGGGTTGCCGGCGACCGCGACTGTGATCGTGCGCTGCACCTCAGAACCCCGGAGATATCCTGCCCCCGCGGGCGGATCAGGAAGTTTGTCGATACAAGATAGGCGGCTGCAAAAAACCCGGCGGCTATAAAAAACCCGGCGGCTGCGCCGGGTCGCGGGACCTAATCCACTTCGATTTTCATGGCCATACCACGGCCGAGCACGATACGACTGTTCCGCACGATGACGACGAACGGACCGGTACCGGAGTTGCGCAAGACCTCGATCTCCGAACCTGGCACCAGACCCATGGCGGCGAGCCTGCCGCGCACCCCGCGACCGCCGCGCACCTCGCGCAACAGCGCCCTACGCCCCTCGGCAACCATCGTCAACGGCATATCGTCTCCTGTCGACCGGCTCGCTAGCGCGGACCGGCCGCTCAGCTCTCGTCGGGTCGGATCGGACAATCGTCGCGGCCACACTCGGGTGGTCCGTCTTGCTCTACCCAGTCGCAATAGAAACCCGAACCCTCGCGCCACTGTACACGGTTGACCGGGCAACTCTCGAAGTACTCGACGAACTCGACCAGCCGCTCGAGTACGACCGGCGAGATGGCGTGCTCCATCCGGCAAGCGTTCTGCTCCGCGTCCCGAGCCTCGATGGCCAGGACCTTCATCAGGAATGTCTTGAGCGTCTCGTGCCGCTTGACCACGTCGTCGGCTAGCTGTTCGCCGGCGTCAGTCAATGTGATCAGGTCGTAAGGGGCATAATTCACGAGCCCCTTCTCCGACAACGCGCGCAAAGCCTGGGTCACCGAGCTGTTGTGAACCCCCAAGCGCATGACGATGTCCTTGGCACGCGCAGCATGTTTCTCGGCGACGATGTGGTGAATCGCCTCGAGGTAGTCTTCCAAACTCGCGCTAAGTTGCATTGTTTCGGACATCATACTGCCTGTTGTGCCAGAATCGGACCACAATTTGCGGCCTCATGAAAAGTTTTTGTCTAGACGAAAAAATCGCTCACAAAGGGGCAAACCGCCAGGTAAATCTGGAGAGATCAACGAAATAGCCTCACAGCGGCCGGCTAGATGATCGACAGGAAAAATGCGGCGGAATGGCGAAATCGTCAGTAAATAGACCTGAATCATCGGTAGGCAGACCAAACCACGAGGAGAACAGAGCGATGATTCACGTAGTCCAGACCGACAAGAGCGTCGAACAGGCAGCCGCCGACCTGGCTGTCGCGGTAGAGAAGCACGGCTTTGGCGTCCTGCACACCTACGACTTGCAGGCCACAATGAAGGAGAAGGACGTCGATTTTCCGCACGCCTGCCGGATCTTGGAAGTGTGCAACCCGCACCGCGCCGCCGACGTGCTGACCGCCGACATGCAGATCTGCCTCGCCTTGCCGTGCCGTATCTGCGTCTTCGAGGAAGATGGCAAGACGAAGATCGGCACGCTCCGTCCAGGACAAATGATGGAGATATTTCCCGGTGCGAAGGACATCATGTCTGTCGCGGCCAGTGTGGAGAAAGATCTCTGCGCAATGATCGAGGACGCGAGGTAGGATCTCTCGGCGGAACCTCGCGGGTCGGTCAATGAGAACCCCCCGGGGGGTTCTCCGGGGAGCCCTTGCCGGGTGAGTTTTTCGACATCCCGATCGAACTCGGTTCGCGCCGCCCGCTCATCGGTGTGCGGCCGTTTGCCTCTATCGCGTCGATCTGGTAGAATTATGATTGAGGGGGAAACAACAACCTATCTCAGCTTCCCGCTACACATCCCCTTCGCTCACGCTGGCGAAAGGTGTAATGATGATTCTCAAGAAAAACTCGGGTTGGCTGGCGTGCGCCTTGATCGTCGCCGCAACGTTCGGTGGCACGGCGTCAGCGGTCACGACTGACATCCCCGATCTGGATCTGTCC
The DNA here is from genome assembly GCA_030591105.1 of bacterium. Classification (GTDB taxonomy): domain Bacteria; phylum Krumholzibacteriota; class Krumholzibacteriia; order LZORAL124-64-63; family LZORAL124-64-63; genus JAUVBS01. The sequence continues at coordinate 4,639 of JAUVBS010000089.1, forward strand.
TGCTACGTGACCGCAGCCACCGAACCAGTGTCGGTCTTCACCGTGCCCGACGGACAGGGGAACGGGTTCGACGAAGCTTTCGCGTACGGCGGGGTGACCATGGATGCTACCATCACCCTGACCCTGCTCGACGCAATGGGCGTACCCATTGCTAACTACCCGGCCGAAGACATATGGCTGGCAACAACTCAGGGCGGCTTGGCTTCCTGCCCGGGTGGCTCCATTGCCGATGCCGACACCGATGCCAACGGTGCGACCCAATGGCAGGAGCCGCTCTTAGCTGGCGGCTATACCGATCCGGTCAGCGAGTTGGCGATTGTATTCGTCAGCGGCAGTGCGCTAACCCAACAGCCTCTGGACATCTATTTCAACAGCCCCGACCTCAGTGGTGACGGCTTCGTCAACCTTACCGACATTGCCATGATCACGCAGGCCATATTCGGAGCGTATAGTTACGGGGCGGATTTTTATTGGGACGGTGTCATCAACCTGTCCGACGTAGCTTATATGACGACGCTGGGCATCGGCGCTGAATGTCCGTGAACCTGCGACCGAGGGGAAGATTACAGCAATCTCTGCTCCCGGTTACCCGTCCCCTTCGATCACGCTGGCGAAAGGTGTTGTGATGACTCTCAAGAGAAGCTCGGGTTGGCTGGCGTACACCTCGGGTTGGCTGGCGTACACCTTGATCATCGCTGCAGCGTTCGCCGGTACGGCGTCGGCGGTCACGACTGACATCCCCGATTTGGATCTGTCCTGGTACGAGACCGCGGCCACCGAACCGGTGTCGGTCTTCACCGTGCCCGACGGACAGGGCAGCCGATTCGACGCAGCCTTCGCGTACGGTGGAGTGGTCATGGATGCGACCATCACGCTGTACCTGGTCAATGGCGACGGCGCACCCATTCCTGGTTTCGCGGCCGAGGACATGTGGCTAGGAACGACTATGGACGGCCTGGCTCCCTGCCAGTACGGCCCCATCGCCGATGCCGACACCGATGCCAACGGTATGACCCAGTGGCAGGAGCCACTCGAAGCCGGCGGCTACACCGATCCGGACAGCGAATTGACTGTTGTAATCGTCAATGGCGACGCGCTATTGGGACCGGGCTTGGATGTCTATTTCAACAGCCCGGACCTCAGTGGTGACGGCTTCGTCGATATCACCGACATTGCCATGTTCTCGCAGGATTTTTTCGGAGCGTACAGTTACCGGTCCGATTTCAATTGGGACGGCAGCATCAACCTGTCCGACATATCCTATATGACAGCTCTGGGGCTCGGTGCCGAATGTCCCTGACCGGTGGTGGATCGCCCCAGCCATCCCAAGCCGCATAGCAACCCGGCGGCACGGTAACTCAGCGCCTATCGACGCTCTTTAGCCCACGTTATTCAGGAATATCCGTAACGAGGCTGGTTAGTAGCCGCCGCGCCGACTCCGCCTGGCTCGGGAACTCCACCGCGCGGCGTAGATGAGCCGCGGCCGCATCGATCTCGCCCAGTTCCAACGCGCAGTAGCCCATCATCAAGTGCGGACGGCCGGCCTCCGGGTCGAGACGGGCGGTTTCGTTGTAAGCTGCTAGCGCCGCCGCATAATTTTCCTGCCGGTAGCGCACGTCGCCGGCCAGGGACCACAAGCGTGCGGTCGGGGTGTCGGCGAGCGCTCGTTCGAGGGTCGTCAGGGCGCGGTCGAGCTGGTAGCTGGCCAGGTAGGACGACACCAGGCGTTCGTACCGGTCGGCCGTGGCCGAATCGGCCAATGCGGCGGCGTAGTGTCGTACCGCGGTGGCCGGCACATCGATAGCACCGTACAGATCGCCGAGCTGCAATTGCTCGGTGCCGGTCAACGGGCGCAGCAGCCCGACCACCGTCATGGCCAGAGCCGCCCGACGGTAGTCGCCTGCGGCCGCCGCCTGGTTGTACGCCAGCAACCAGGCGTTCGGATCGTCGGGGAAGCGACGTACCAGTTCGGCCATGGCTGGTGCCGCACGGCCCGGTGTACCCGCCTCAACGCACGCGGTCGCTAACCCGCGGTACCACTCCAAGTGCGGCGCGGCGTAGCGGCCGGAGACGAGCGTTTCGCAGAGGGGCACCGCGCGGTCAGCTCGGTCGGCGAACAACCAGTTCGCTGCGGCGTAGTAGAGAATTTCCGGCGTGCTATCCGGGTCCTGCGCGAAGGCCGTCTCGAACGCCTCGGCCGCCAGTTCATTCTGTCCCAGTTCGTAGGCAACCTCGCCGAGGTTACGCCAGGCCGGGTACAGCTGCGGCTCGAGTTGGACCGCCTTCTGTAAGTGTGGCAGGGCTTCTTGCATATTTCCGGACATCGCCAGCAGGTTGCCCAGCTGGTAACGCACCAGATAGTGGTCCTGGTCGGGATGCCGCGCGAGGTGATCTTCGAGAACGGCAATTGCGGCGTCGGCCTGACCGCGCTCGCGGTAGGTCTGCGCCTTGAACAGAGCGAGGCGCACGCGGCGGGGCGTACGCTCGGTGTCCATCAGCTCGGCGAGCTGGCGCGCCTGATCGGTGTCCTCGGCGTGAGACGGCGCGGTTCCGTACAGCCAACCGCCCACTGTCGCCAGCATCAGCGTGGCGAGCAGCCAGCGGTTCGGCCGCATGGTCGTCCGCATCGTCGCCCGCATCGTCGCCCGCGCGTTCGACCGCGCGTTCGACCGCCCGTTCACGCGTGCGGCCCATCGCATCGCCCATCGCTCGGTCCATCGCTCGCTCGCGGTTCCGCTCATAAGCGCCCTCACCGGTCAAGGTCGAAGACGATCGTGCTGACGACCCAGGCCGCCACCGGTTCGTCGGCGATCCGGCCGGGTTCGAAGCGCCACCTCGCTACCGCGTCGAGTACCGCGGCATCGAAGAGACCCTTCGGCTGGGACTCAATGATTTGCGCACGGCCGA
>JAUVBS010000119.1 GCA_030591105.1 bacterium
GGATCTGGTCGTTGCGGGCGCGCAGGTTGCCGTCGTCGCCAGTACCGTCGAGGTGGCCGGTCATGTAGATGAACGTGATGTCGGGGTAGTCCGCTTCCAGGGCGGTCATCGCGTTCAAGTAGATGTTGATACCATCGACGGTGTTGTCGCTCACACCGCCGCACCACGACCACATCACCACATTGTACTCGCCGGGATTACTATCGAGGTGATCTCGGGTAATCTGCGCCCAGGAGACATCGCCGTTGTGCCCGAGGTCGTCGCTCACCACGTGGAAATTGGGCGGATCGTACTGACCGTTCTCGGCGGCCAGCATCTGCAGGCCGGTCATGATCTGGCTGCCGTGGGACGTGTGGCCGTAGTAGAACGAGAGACCTTGCCGCACGTCGTCGCAGACCGTCGCCGAGAGGTCCACGAAATCGGCCAGCGTCGTATGGTCGAAGGCGAGTACATCGCCGTCGCCGCCGCCGTTACCGCCGCCGGGATCGGCAGGATCGTCCCCATCGCTACAACCGATCGCCGCCATCGCCAGCACGGCCAGCAGCGTAAGTATACCCAACCAGACACTTTGCCGACTCATTGCACACCTCCGGGCAATAGTCTCCGCGATTCTGAACATCGATGTTCCGTTTGATGCATCAGTCATGCCAGAACCAGGCCCCGGACGCGCAGCGCCCGAGGCTCTGGTGTTCACCGCGCGGCCCCCGTGATCGCGCGGCAAGGCTTTCGCAGCTGGGCTGTCGCGGCTGGGCTGTCGCGGCCGGGCTGTCGCGGCAAGGCTGTCGCGGCTGGGCTGTCGCGATTACTCCTCGTCCAACCGCTCGGCCGCGGCCTGAAGATCCGCCGCCCGGCGGACCAGTTGCCGCAACTCCTGGACCGCTGCGTCTTCGCTCAGGGCCGCGGCGATGTTGTCGGTCATCGGCACCAGGTCGGCGATCCGGCTCCCCTTGGCCCAGTAACTGTTGCGCAGGATCTCCGCGTACTCGGCCACCACGGCGGCGAGCTGCAGGCGGATCGCGGCACTCTGGACGCTCTGGCTGATATCGCCGGTCGTCACCTTCTGCTCGATTTCGGTCACCTCGCCGGCATCTCTCTCGAAGGCCGGTTTCTGATAGCGCAACCGGACCGTCGCCAGGTGCGGCGCTTCGCTACGCGGCGGCGCTTCGACACGCGGCGGCACTTCGCCACGCGGCGGCACTTCGCCACGCGGCTGTCCGTCGCCGCGGTGGCTGATGGCGGCCGCAGCTACGTCCGATAGTTTGATCTCGTACAACGCGGTCACTCGGTGTCCAGCGCCGATCTCACCGGCGTCCACGGCGTCGTTGCGGAAATCCCGGTCCGCCACGTCACGGTTCTCGTAACCGATCAACCGGTAGCGCAAGACGTGGGTCGGGTCGAACTCCACCTGGATCTTCACGTCCTTGCCGATGGTCTGCAGCGTACCGGTCAGGTTCTCCCGGAACACCCGCTCCGCCTCACGCAGCTCGTCGACGTAGTAGTAGCCGCCGTCACCTTGGTCGGCGAGCTTCTCCATGAGCACGTCGTTGTAGTTGCCCATACCGAAGCCGATGGTCGACAGGCTGATGCCGCGGTCGGACTCGTTGCGTACGTGGGCGAGGATCGACTCGGCGCCGGTGCGGCCCTGGTTCGCGACGCCATCGGAACAGAGGATCAACCGATTGATCGCGGCGGCTTGGTACTCGCGACGCGCCATCTCGTAAGCCAATTGCAGTCCTTCTTCTGCGTTGGTGCTGCCGCCGGGCGTCAGCGACGCGATGGCCTGTTCGATTTGCGCCCGTTGCTCGATGGAGGTCGACTCGAGCACTACGCGGCCGTGCGATCCGTAGACCACGATGCCGACCCGGTCGCCCTCCTCGAGTTCGTCCAGCATGATCATCAACGCACGCTTGACCAGTTCCAGACGGTTCTCCCGATTCATCGAGCCGGAGATGTCGATCACGAATACCAGGTTCGCCGGCCGACGGTTCTCGGTCGCAACACTGCGGCTCTGCACACCGATGCGTAGCAGGTGGTAACCCTTCCCGAACGGCGACGGCGCGCCGTCCACCGCAATAGCGAAGTCGCCCTCGCTAACCTCGGGGTAGTCCTGCGCAAAGAAGTTGACGTACTCCTCGACCCGCACCGCATCGTGGGGCGGCAAATGCCCGTCCCGCAGGTAGCGCCGCATCACCGTATAGGAGGCATTGTCCACATCGATGGCAAACGTGGACTGGGCGTCTTCCTCGGTGACGACGAACGGGTTGACCCCGTAGTGCTGGAAGTACACGGTGTCATAGGCTTGATCGTTGGGCGGGACCCAGACCCGGGGCGGGATGCAACGATCTCGGGGGAGGTCGGACTGTTCGCCCCGATCGCCCCATTCGTCCCGATCGCCCCGATCATAATAACCGACCTCTTCGTCGATTCCTCTGCGGGCCGGCGGTGTTTCACGGACCGATCGCGGTTCGTTGCTACTCGCACCCTTTGCCGCGGGCACGTCGATGTTGCTCATGGCCATGTCGTTGATGCTCGTACTCACCTCACTGCTCCGTCCGCCGCGGACATGGAGCTCGCCACCGGGCATAACGATACCCGGCGTTTCCGAGCGGAGTATCACCGCCGAAGCGGTGTCCTGACCCCGGTGATCCCCGCTTTCTTTCTCGAAGTCGGCGACGGCGGAAGGTTCGGCGGCCGGCCCCGGTGCCGTCTCCGGAGCGGCAGCCATCTCATCGACAACTACCTCGGCCGGAGCATATATTTCTCGCACAGCGTCATGGCGTTGCACCGCGTCGGTTTCTGCCTGCCGCCTGTCACCCTTGGCAATCTGGGTTTGGACGATCTCGTCTGCGGGGCTCTCCGACTTGCCTACCACCACCTGCGGTGCCTCGGTATCTCGCGATTGCGGTTCTGGCGGCACAGCTTGCCCCGCTGCGGATTCCTCGATCGCGATCTCCGGCGTGGCGACCACGGACTCCACACGCCGGAACTTCTGTGTGTCGTCACGAGACACGAGAAAAATGATGGCGAGTCCGCACACCGTAACCGCGGCGGTAGCAAAAGCCGGCGCCAGTTTCAGACGCGGCAGACGCGGCAGACGCAGCACACGCGGCAGACGCAGCACACGCGGCAGACGCAGCACACGCGGCAGCCACCAGCGCCGGCGCTCGGTCTGTGCCAGAGAGATATCCCGCCAGATCGCGGACTTCTCCGTATCGCTGAGGCGGTACTTGTTCTTGTCGAATAGGTTCATCATACCTGCTGCCCTCCCATGTCTTCGGCAAGAGCGGGGGCTTCGGACTCGACCAGCATCTGCTTCATCTTTTCCCGACCACGGTGGTAGTGGACCCGCGCAGTGGCCTCCTGGCAACCGAGCGTCGCGGCGATTTCCTGGTAAGAGAGGTCTTCCAGCTCGCGCAAGAGCAACGCCGCACGTTGATGGCCTGAAAGCGTGGCGAGTGCGTCATGAAACGCCACCGATTCCAGCTCGAGGCGGGCCTCACTCCGATTCGACTCGGGCGCGACCATCGTTTCGGGCACCTGGCCGACGCGGGTCAGGCGCTGCCACCACGAGCGGCGCCAGTCCAGACACTTGCGCAGGGCAATGGTCCGTAACCAGCTCAACAGCGACCCGTCACCGCGGTAACGACCCAGGTTCTGCAAGGCGGACAAATAAGTGTCCTGCAGCAGGTCCTTGGCCGTTTCGCGCTCCCCTACCTGGTAACAGAGAAAGTTGAAGAGAGGCTGGCAGGTAGTCTCGTAAATGTCGCGCCAGGCTGCGTTGTCACCGTGGGCGGCCTGGCGAGCGAGCGCCCTGTCTTGCCTGTGTTCTTCTGGGGGCATTACCGTCACCTCCTCCTGTGCACCCAACAAGACGGCAGGCAGGCGTATTTCGTTTACAACCCTGGTAGCTTTATGAATATCCCAATTTGATTGATAGGTGTCGAGGTCCGACGCGCAATCGGGTTACCAAAGAGAACCGTTGTGCATGTGAAAATGTGCCCCTCGCGATAAACGGAAGTGTTATCAAGTCCTAGATCGCTAATATACGCCTAATATACCAAGTGAGTGCCCCCCGGGGGGTCTTTGTTTGTGGAGACAAAAACTTAATCCAAGTATGAAATCCCCCGGTTTTGCCGGAGGTACCTGAATTGTCGCGATAACGCATCGTGTGCGCCGAGACCAGAACAGACACTTCATTAAGGGCACGACAAAAGAGAACCGGGGCGCCTGTGACGACACCCCGGCTGTCCTGTCCCGTCCGCGCGAGTAGCTGACACGGTCGCGCGATCAACCGACACGACTGCGCCATCAACCGACACGACTGCGCGATCAACCGACGCCGCTGTCGGCATCAGCACCGTTGCCGGCGGCCTTGTCTGCTCGGCCGGCCTTGTCTGCCCGGCCGACCTCGTCTGCCCGGCCGGCCTCGTCTACCCCGCCGACCTTGTCTGCCCGGCCGACCTTGTCTGCCCCGGTGGCTTCGTCTGCCCCGCCCGCCTCGCCACCACGCGCCCGCGCCAGCAATGTGAACTCGCCATCATCGACGTCGAGCGACACCGTCTGCTCGGGTAGCAACTCGCCGGCGAGGATCATGTCCGCCAGACGGTCTTGCACCTCACGCTGGATGACACGCTTGACCGGCCGTGCGCCGAACGTCGGATCGAAACCGAGATTCGCCAGGCGGGTGATCGCCGCGTCACTCGACTCCAGACCGATATCTTGCTCGGCGAGCACCCGGCCGACCTTGGCCAGCTCGAGCCGGACGATCTGCTCGATCAGCTCGCGGGAAAGACTGCCGAACCGGACGATCGCGTCGAGACGATTCAAGAACTCCGGCCGGAAGTGGTGGGCCAGCTCCTCGGTCGTCATCCGCTGGCGCTCGCGCTTTTGCTCGTCGGTCTCGTCCTCGCGCGGGGCGAAGCGTTCGTCCTGGCAGAGGTTGCTCGTCATCACGACCAGACTGTTGCAGAAATTGACCACGCGACCCTTGCCGTCGGTCAGCCGGCCGTCGTCCAAGAGCTGCAGCAGGACGTTCATCACCTCGGGATGCGCCTTCTCGACCTCGTCCAGCAGGATCACACTGTACGGATGGCGGCGGATCGCCTCGGTCAACTGCCCACCCGATTCGAAACCGACGTACCCCGGCGGCGCGCCGATCATCCGCGCCACGGCATGCCGCTCCATGTACTCGGACATATCCAGCCTGACCAGGTGCGACTCGTCGCCGAATAGCTGTTCGGTGAGCGCCTTGACCAGCTCGGTCTTGCCCACACCAGTCGGTCCCAGGAACAGGAACGACCCGAGCGGTCGCTGGCGGTCGGTCAGACCGGCACGCGAACGGCGGATGGTCCTCGCCACCTGCGCCACGGCTTCGTCCTGACCGACGACGCGCTGTTCAATACGTTGCTCGAGTTGGCGCAACTTGGCCATTTCGTCCTCGACGAGGCGCTGGGCAGGGATGCCGGTCCATTTCCCCACCAGGTAGGCGATGTCGTCCTCGCTGACCTCCTCGCGCAACAGCGGGTTTTCGCCCTGGATACGCTGCAGCTCTTCGCGCGCTGCGGAGAGCCGCGCTGCCAGCTCGACCTGCCCGCTGTACTTCAACTCGCTCGCGCGCGCCAAGTCGCCCTGGCGCTCGGCCGTCTCCATCTCCAGTTGCAGCTTCTCCTGCTCTTCCTGCAGCGCGCGGATGCGGTCGATGCCCTCTTTTTCTTCCTCCCAACGCGCCTTGACCGTGACCAGCTCGTCGCTCAACTCGCTGATCTGACGGTCGATGGCTTCGCGCCGAGCGACCGCCGACTTGTCGGTCTCCTTGGCGAGGGCAAGCTTCTCCATTTCCAGCTGATTGACGCGCCGTTGGAGATGATCCACGTCCGTCGGTACCGAATCTATCTCCATGCGTAAACGGCTCGCCGCCTCGTCCATCAGATCGATGGCCTTGTCCGGCAGCATGCGGTCGCTGATGTAGCGCTGCGACAGCTTGACCGCCGCGACGATGGCTCCGTCGGTGATGCGGATCCCGTGGTGAACCTCGTACTTCTCCTTCAAACCGCGCAGGATAGCGACCGCTTGCTCGGCGGTCGGCTCCTCGACCAGCACCGGCTGGAACCGCCGCTCGAGCGCCGGATCCTTCTCGATGTGCTGCCGGTACTCGTCGATGGTCGTCGCCCCGACGCAGTGCAGATCACCGCGCGCGAGCGCAGGTTTGAGAATGTTCGAGGCGTCCATCGCCCCCTCGGCAGCACCGGCACCGACGAGGGTATGCATCTCGTCGATGAACAGCAGGACCTCGCCCTCTTTCTCGGTCACTTCCTTGATGACCTTCTTGATACGATCCTCGAACTCGCCGCGATACTTGGTGCCGGCGAGCAAGGCACCCAGATCGAGGGCGAACAGCCGCTTGCCTTGCAGACCCTCGGGAACATCACCTTCGACCAGACGACGAGCGAGACCCTCGACCACGGCGGTCTTGCCCACACCGGGCGAACCGATCAGCACCGGGTTGTTCTTGGTCCGCCGGCTGAGGATCTGGATCACCCGTCGGATCTCTTCGTCGCGGCCGATGATCGGGTCGATCTTGCCGGCTCGTGCCTCGGCCACGAGATCGCGCGCATATTTCTCGAGCGCGGACTCCTGATCACCCATACCGCTCTCGTCGTCGCCCTGGTAAGACTGATCCGCCCCGGAAACTTCCAACGCGCGGGCGATCTTCTCCGGTGTGATCTCGAACGTCTTGAGCA
>JAUVBS010000044.1 GCA_030591105.1 bacterium
ACAGGACCGGGAACATCTGCGGATCTTCACTACTGCCGTAGTCGGAGGTCCAGGCCCAGCCGATGGTGAAATTCTGGAAGCGCAGCATGTCCATCACGCCGACGGCGGGCATCGCCGCGCCGAACAGTTCCGGTCGCTGATTGACCACCGCACCGACGAGCAGACCGCCGTTACTGCCGCCGTATACCGCGAGCTTGTTCGGGCTGGTGTAACTTTCATCGATCAGGTACTCGGCCGCCGCGATGAAGTCGTCGAAGCTGTTTTGCTTGTTGGCGAGCATCCCGGCCTTGTGCCACTGCTCGCCATATTCCCCGCCACCGCGGATGTTCGCGGTGGCCCAGATGCCGCCCGCTTCGAGCCACGGCAGTAATCCCGTGCTGAACCTGGGGGTCAACGAGATGTTGAACCCGCCGTAACCGTACAACACCGTTGGATTGCTGCCGTCTAGCTCTAGGTCTTTCCGGTACACCAGGAACATCGGTACCCGGGCGCCGTCCCGACTGTGGTAGAAGACCTGTTTCGTTTCGTAGGCGTCGAAATCGAAATCGATGGACGGTGATCTGAACAGCTTGCTTTCGTGCTTGGTCAGATCGTAGTGGTAGATCTCGCTCGGGTTCAGGTAGGAGGTGAACAGGTAGTAGGTCTCGGTGTCGTCGGGATGACCGCTGAAGCCGCCGACCGAGCCGAGGCCCGGTAGCGCGAGGTCGGTCACGTGATCGCCTTCGAGCGTGAAGATCTTCACCACGTTGACCACGTCGCGCATGTAGGTGACCACGAAGTTGTGGTTGAGGATCGTGGCGCTCTCGATCGGGTCGGCATCTTGTGGTACTAAGGTCTGCCACTGGTCGCGCTCCGGCTGCCGAATATCGATGGCAATGATCCGGCCGCGGGGTGCGTCGAGGTTCGTCTCGAAGAAGAACATCGGACCGTCGTTGCCGAGGTACTCGTAGCTGGCGTCGAAGTCGTCGAGCAGTTCGTGGACACGCAGGCTGCGGTCATGCAGGTCCTTGTAGTAGACTCGGTTGTTGCGACTCGTGCCCTGCCAGACCGTGATGATCAAGTACCGACCGTCGGGGCTTACTTTGGTGCCGAAGCCCCACTCCTTCTGATCGGGACGCTCGTAGACCAGCACGTCCTCGCTCTGGGAGGTACCGCGCCGGTGGTAGTAGAGCTTGTGAAAATAGTTGGTGCCTTCGAGAGCTTCACCTGCTGCGGGAGCATCGTAGCGGGAGTAGTAGAAGCCGCTGCCATCGTGATCCCAAGCGGCTCCTGAGAACTTGCCCCACTCCACCAAATCGTCCAGATCTGCGCCGGTATCGATATCGCGGATCCGCCAGGTGTGCCAGTCGCTCCCCGAAACGCTGGTCGCCCACGCGAGGTGCTTGCCGTCGCGGCTGACGCTCAAGCCCGCCAGGGCGACGGTGCCGTCGTCCGAGAGCAGGTTCGGATCGAGCAGGACACGTGGTTCTGAAGTCTCGCTGTCCTGCACGTAGAGAACCGCCTGGGGCTGGAGCCCATCGTTCTTGAAGTAGAAAGTGCGGCCGCCCTCGCGGAACGGGGTGCTATAGCGGACGTAATCCCATAACTCGGTCAACCGTTTGCGGTATTGTTCGCGGGCAGGAATGCCCTCCAGAAATGCAAAGGTGACTTCGTTCTGCGCCGTGACCCAAGCCGCGGTCTCGGCGCTGTCGACGTCCTCGAGCCAGCGGTATGGATCGGCGACCAGCGTGCCGTGGTAGTCATCGACATGATCGACGGTCGCACTCTCGGGGTACTGTAGTTTTTCCATGGCGATCGGTGTCCTGGCTAGGTCGGTCCGGTCCTGGCCGCAACCGCCCAGCACCAGAGTGGTGGTAACGAGCAAGCAGGACCAGACGAGTCGATTGAAGAAGGTCGTGGGCATCGGTAACTCCTTGTCGGCGCAGGTCCTCAAGCTCTACAGCAACGTTTCCGGTTTGCGAAGATAGGCCACCCGGGCGTGTCTGTCATTTATTATCGATCTGGTCCTTCCGATGACCCGCCGCGTCTGGTATTTTGAGGCACCATGGAAGCGGCTGCTCTGCACGTGATCCTCGAGGACAACCATTTACTGGCGGTGACCAAGCCGGCGGGTCTGCTCGTGCAGGGTGATCGCACCGGCGATGTCACACTGCTCGCCATGGCGAAGGCGTACCTGAAGCAGAAGTACGCCAAGCCGGGCAATGTGTTTCTCGCGCTGGTGCATCGCCTCGACCGGCCCGTCTCCGGCGTCGTACTCTTCGCACGGACGAGCAAGGCCGCCAGCCGGCTCAGTCGGCAGTTCCGCGAGCGCACGGTCGGCAAACGCTACCAGGCGGTGGTCGAAGGTATACCGCCGGCCAGGAGTACGGAACTCGTTGCCCATCTGGCCGGTAGTGGAGATGCTCACGGGGTGACCCGTGCAGCGCACGAGCCATTTCCCGATTCGCGTGAGGCGCGTCTCGTCTATACTGTCACCGGACGCGCCGCTAACCAGGCTCTGCTGACGGTCGAACCCATGACCGGACGTCGGCACCAGATCCGCGTGCAATTGGCGCTGATCGGCTATCCCGTCCTCGGTGATGTAAAGTACGGTGCCGTCCGCCCGTTAAACGACCGCAGCATCGCCTTGCACGCGTCGCGGCTCGAGGTGACCCATCCGATCAGCGCCGAGCCGGTGACGCTTGAAGCGTTGCTACCGCCGGAGTGGCCCTGGCCACCGGCGACCGGTTCGTTCTGAGCTGTCATTGCCAACGAAGGAGATCATGTGAACCGCAATTCCATCGTCGTGACTGTGTTGATCGCCGCGATCGTGTTATCGGTCGCGGCTGTCGCGGTGGCCGCCGGCACGGCCAAAGTGAACTGGGTCGACTACGAGACCGGTCTGGTTCGTGCCCAGGAACAAGGCAAGCCGCTCATGGTGAATTTCACTGCCGAGTGGTGCAAGTTCTGCAAGCAGATGAAGGCCGAGACCTACACCGATCCGGCGGTCATCGCCTACCTGAACGAGCACTTCCTCGCGACGATGGTCGACACCGACGAGCAGCAAGAACTCGCTCGGCAATACTATGTGCGCGGGTTACCGACGATCTGGTTCTTGACCAGCGATGCCGAGAAGATCACCAACCTACCGGGGTACATCGATGCCCCGACGTTCTTGCAGATTCTCGGCTTCATCGCCAGCGAAGCTTATCTGACGATGACGTTCAGCGATTACGTAGCCGGTCTAGAAGGGTAGCGCGATCGTGCCCGACGTCGACGTGACGGTCATCGGGGGTGGCGTGGTCGGTTGCGCGGTGGCGGCCGCGGCCGCTGGCCGTGGTTTGAACACGGTGTTGCTCGAGAAAGCGACTCACCTCGGGAGCGGTACCACGTCGCGCAACAGCGAGGTGGCTCACGGCGGCATGTACTACCCGGCCGATTCGCTCAAGGCGAGTTTGTGTGTCCGCGGCCGCCGCCAGCTGAAGGAGTTCTGCGGTACCGCGGGTGTGCCGTACCGGGAGCTGGGCAAGCTAATCGTCGCGGTGACGGCGGCCGAGGAGGCGGAGCTCCAGCGGCTGTTGACCCTCGGCCGGACCAACGGCGTGGAGGATCTCGAGCTGCTCGACGGCGCGGCTCTGGCGCGGCTCGAACCACACGTGCGCGGAGTGGCCGCCCTGCTCTCGCCGCGGACGGCGGTTTTCGGCGCCGAGCAGACCGCGCAGGCCTACGGTAGACTCGCCACCGAGCGCGGCGCGCAGGTTTTCACCGGCGCGGAGTGCGTCGGCCTGGACCGCCAGCACGGCGGCTGGCACGTGGCGGTGGCCCCGCCGGCCGCGCAAGTGGGCGTCCAGCCGTGGACCCACACGAGCCGGCTGGTCGTCAACGCCGCCGGTCTGTACGCCGACCGCATCGCGCGCCTGGCCGGTATCGACATCGCCGCCCGCGGTTGGCGGCTCCACTGGGTAAAGGGGAGCTATTTCGGCATCGACCCGGCGCACGCCGATAAGATCGGACGTCTGATCTATCCGGTCCCTCCCGCCGATGGCACAACCCTCGGTGTCCATGTCTGCGTCGATCTGGGCGGCCGTTTGCGCCTCGGTCCGGACTTCCAGCCACTCGGCCTTTCGGGCGGCCTCGACTCCGCTTGCGAGCTGCTCGCACCTGACCGACTCGCCCGCGAGGATTACGCGGTCGACCCCGGACGCGCCGATATCTTCTTTGGCGGCGCCTCGCCGTTCTTGCCGTTCCTACGCGCGGAGGATCTCACTCCCGATATGGCGGGTATCCGGCCGAGGTTGCTCGAGAATGGTTTCAGCGACTTCGTGATCGTGCGTGAAACCGTTGACGATCTGACCGGGCTGGTCAATCTGGTCGGTATCGATTCGCCGGGCCTGACCTGTGCGCCCGCCATCGCCGAATACGTGGTAGAGTTGTTGACCGCCTGAGCCGAAGCTGGCGCCAAACGAAAGATCGTTACCGACCATGAAGGAATATCTCAAGATCTCGTTGCTGCCCAAAGACACCAACATGCACGGAACCATTTTTGGCGGCGTGATCATGTCGTACCTCGATCTGGCCGGCGCGATCTGCGCCCGCGATCGGTTCGATAATCTTTTCGTGACGATCGTCGTACGCGAGATGCGATTTCTACACCCGGTGTACGTCGGCGATCTGCTGTCGTTCAGGGGTGAGGTGATCGACCAAGGGACCACTTCGGTCACGGTGAAAATCGAGGTCGATGCCGAGCGCATCGACAGCCGCGAAGTGTTCCGCGTGACCGATGCTGAGATCGTCTACGTGGCGGTGGACCGAGAGCGTGGCAAGACACCGCTGATTGCCAGAGGGCACGATCAGCCCGACGGCGCACCGCGGCGGAAGGGGCAGTAGACGGTGGATATTGCTCTCGGCGTTGCAGTGGCCGTAGCGATGGCGCTGCTCTGGCGTACGCGGCAACCGTGGCGTCGCGGCGGCCCTCTGCTAAGTAACACCGGTGATCATTGGCGACGCAATTACAGCCGGCGCAGTTTCCTGAAGCTGGGCGGTGCCGCGGTCGCCAGCGCTGCTCTGGCCTACAGCGGTGCCGATGAGGCACTACAGACGTGGCACGGCACCCGGGTCCGCTCGCGGTGGACCGATCGTCTGGCGGCTCATCTGCACCATTACGGAGAGCGGTTCTGGTTCGTGGTCTGGGGGGCGGTCGCCGGCGTCGATGCGTACGTCCGTACGAGCTCCTTCAGCCGCTGGGGCCGCCAGAATTTCGAGGCGATGCTGGTTGGCCTGCCGGTCCTGTGGACGGTTCAGCGCGGCCTCGGCGCCAACCGCCCGTCCGATCCGGATCCGAACCCCCGCTGGCGGCCGCTGGCCGACGATAACGCTGCTTCGGGTCACGCGTTCATCGCCGGCATTCCCTGGTTGAATCTGGCGCGGCGGCTACCGCCGGGCGTCGGGCGCGGTGTCGCCCGTGTTTTGTCGACGGCGACGGGCTGGTCGCGATTGAACGACGACAAGCACTACCTTTCGCAGGTCTTGCTCGGTTGGGTGATCGCCTGGAATGCTACGGCGGCGGTGGCGGATACGCCGTCGGTCGCGTTGGTTGCTGGTCAGAGTACGGCAGAGGAGCTGGCCGTGGCCGAGCCGGACCCCAGACCGCGGTGATCGTGTGTTACCGGCGGACACGGCACGATCGCGCTCTGGCCATCGCCTGCCGAGCACCGATTCCTGATTCAATTTCCCAATTCAACTCAATTGCGAACATACGCCCTCTTCAAACGTTGAAAATCGCCATCAATTAGTGCTAGCATGGCTATCGGACCATGGGCTACCCCGACGAGAGGATGGAATCTATGCGGCTTTTGTTGCTGTCTGTGACCGTTGCCCTATCCGTTCTTATCACCTCCTCAGCGGCAAATGCGCAGAATATCGAAGAGATCAAAACAGAGATACAAGAGCGCATCGAAAATGGGATTCAACACGGTGGCATTACCGTTGGCGACATCTACCTGTTCAACAGCACGAACATGGCCCGATATTATATCGACAACGGTTTTGACCCTATATGGGAGGAAGAACAAAACAGAAAAGACTTCATCGAGATTCTGCTCGGCTCCCATGATGTGGGGCTATTGCCTGAAGACTACCACCAGGCAAGAATCCGCGAACTGGTGAACAAGGTCGCCGATGGAACCGCGACACCTGATGTTTATGCCGACATCGATTTGTTGATGACTGACGCCATCACGTTGTATGCGAACCATCTGATCTATGGCAAGACCAGGCAATCGGATTTGCGAATGACCTGGGATGTCCCTGAAAACCCCCCACCGGATAACCTAGCTGAGCTGTTTGAGCAGGCCTTATCGACCGACGATCTGATTACTCTCTTCGCAGCATTGGGCCCCCAGCATTTCATGTATAAGAATTTAAAGAAAGGTTTGAGCGAATATCGTCGGCTAGCGGAAAGCGGCGGTTGGCCAAGAATTCCTGATGGCGACACCCTGAAAATGGGGATGAAGAACGACAGGGTGGCTGTAATGCGTGCCAGGCTGATGATTACAGGTGACCTGGCTGTATCTGATGTTGCCGAGGATAGTAAATTGTTTGATGACGCACTGGAAGATGCCGTGAGGCGATTTCAATTAAGACATTACCTCACACAGGATGGTGTAGCAGGCAAATACACCTTGGCCCGAATGAACGATCCCATAGATAAGCGTATCGATCAAATCAGAATTAACTTGGAGAGGTCTCGCTGGGTGATGCATGAATTGGAACCAGATTTTCTGGTGGTCAACGTAGCCGGCTTCAACATCAGGCGAGTAACCGATGACGAGGTGGTTTATTATTCACCCGTCATCGTCGGCAAGACATACCACGAATCACCAATCTTCAAAGCCAGAATGCAGTACCTTGTGGTCAATCCGACCTGGACCTTGCCCTACTCCATTGCTACCAAGGAGACCTTGCCCAAGCTACAGAGAGATCCCGGTTACCTGGCCGACAAGAATATGATCATCATGGACCGAAGTGGCAAGACGCTGGATCCTTACACAATCGATTTCAGCAAATATTCAAAACACAATTTCCCTTTCACCATCCGCCAGGAGCCCGGTCCCAACAACGCCTTGGGTGAAGTAAAGTTCATCTTCCCGAATCCCTACAGCGTATATGTGCATGATACACCCGACCGAAGCTTGTTTAGCCGCGAAGAACGCGCTTTCAGCCACGGCTGCATCCGTTTGCAGAATACATGGGATTTGTTGATGAGCCTGATGGACGAGCCCGAAGTGTGGAATATGGACAAAATCAACGAGATCCTGGCTTCCGGTAAAACCACGACCGTCCATCTGTCCGACCCCATTGATGTGCTGATTCTCTACTGGACTGCCGGAGCTGACAAGGAAGGTAGAATAGTTTTTAGTGAAGACATCTACCAACGAGATCCAGCGATATTGGTCAAATTGGATGAACCGTGGCAATATCGAACTGTGGAATAGTCCGTTATCTACCTCGAGAGTGTTCGCGAATGACGGTTGGGAAGTAATCAATGGACCTGGATTCCCGCCAGACAATCATCATCGGCATACTTGTACTGTTTTTGGGTAAATATCTGAACAACAAGATTGGGTCCTTGCGCCAGTATAATATCCCGGAACCTGTAACCGGGGGGATTGTTGCGTCCGTATTTTTTGCAATTCTATATTTGTTGTTCGGTGTCAGTATCGAGTTCTCCAACCACTACCGCGATATTCTACTGGTAGTGTTTTTTACGGCTATTGGTCTTTCCACAGAAATCAAGAGCGTTATAAAGGGAGGTAGACTTCTATTTCTATTGACGATACTGGCAATTGTGTTTCTGTTCGTACAAAACTACGTTGGTATTTTCATTGCTGTATTGTTTAACCTGGAGCCGGATACAGGGATACTGTCTGGTTCTGCGTCACTCCAGGGTGGACACGGCAATATAGTGGCGTGGGCCCCGATATTGGAGAGTAGGTATGATGTAACAAATGCCATGGAAATCGGAATGACTACCGCCACCCTGGGGTTGATATTTGGCGGAATTTTGGGAGGGCCGGTTACAAGATATCTAATACAGAAACATCAATTGAAACCCACTGACAGTTCGGAAGTTACCATCGGGGCGAAGCAAGGGGAGAATCTAACCATCGATTTTGATTCGATGCTGATCGTCATTCTGATGCTGTCTTTATCTATCGGGATGGGAATACATTTGAACAATCTCATCGCACATTTCGGTTTTACGATGCCCTTATTTGTGACCTGTATGTTTAGCGGGGTTGTATTGGCCAACGTCGTGCCTCTCATCATACCGAAATTGAGATGTCGGAAGAATTCACCAACGCTGGCTATTGTCTCGGATCTGAGTTTGGGTCTGTTCCTGGCAATGGCCATGATGGCGCTTGGATTTTGGGAAATTGGGGATCGAGCATTATTCATTCTGGTAAGCACGACAGTGCAGATATTGTTGGTTACTACATTTTCTGTCTTTGTAGTATTCAGGGTTCTCGGTAAGAATTATGATTCGGCCGTGATCACGGCAGGGTATATCGGTTCGTCTCTAGGAGCCACGCCAACAGCCATGGCAAACATGGCGGCAGTTACCCAGAGATATGGAGCTTCTCCGGTCGCGTTTATCGTTATTCCGATTGTAGCCGCCTTTATCATCCAGGTAAGCAATGCTGTGGTAATTCAGATCATTCTAAATTTGGGTAATTAATAAGTTATAGCGTCCCCCGCCACGATGGTCCGGTAAGCGGCGAGAGTCTGTTCGGTGATCCGGTCGAGCGCGTATTCCTGATGCCCAACCTCGCGGGCGCGGGCGGCCAGGCGGTCCCGCAACGGCGCGTCGGTCAGGATCGCCACGATCCGTTCGGCCAGGCCCGCGGTATCGCCTACGGGCCGGACGAAGCCGGTCTCGCCGTCGTGGATCATGGTCGGTATACCGCCGGCGTCGGTGCCGACGGCCGGTAAACCGACGGCGCACGCTTCGCCGAGAGCGACCGGCGCCGTCTCCTCTTTCGAGGTCAACAACAGGACCGCAGCGCGTTCGTACTCTTCCCAGAGCTTTTTGTCAGGCACCAGTCCGAGCAAACGCACCTTGTCGTCCAGACCGCGGGACGCGACGTCGTCGGCCACGGCCTGGTCCAGGGGGGTATTCGAATCGGGACCCAGCAGATCCATGGTCGCCTCGGGGACGGCGGTGACCACACGTTCGAAGACCTGGATCGCCGTCAGTGGATCCTTGCGGTGACGCAGCCCACCGACGACGAGGATGTGCGGTGAGGTCGGCCGGTTGCGCAGACGGAAGATCTCCTCGCCGACGGGATTGTTGATGCGGAAGGTCCGGTAAGGGCGGTCCGGCGGGAGCATCGCCGCGGCATAGTCCGAAATGACGAAGATGTTGGGCACGCCGAGCAGCTGGCGATAGGCCTGCCGGGCGAAGAACCGGCCGCGTAGCCAGCGAGCCGGCGAGGCGTGGGTGAGCCCAGACTCCTTCCAGATCACACCGTGCAGGGTGACCGCCCAGGGCTGCTGCGTATCGGCCGCGGCCGCGGTCGCGAGCCCGAGACCCTGAGCATGGACCAGGTCGGGCTGCAGACGATTCAGCAGACGCGCGATGCGTCGCCGCGCCACGAACCAGTTGGTCAAATGATTCAGGCGGTCAGGGCAGGACAAGAAATGAATCGTGGCGCCGTCACGCGACTCGGTGAAGTCTTGCCGAACAGCCGGGTCACAACAGACCACGTGCAGGTCCAGATCCGGCGACTGGCCCAGACCCTTCACCAGATAGTGGGCGACCGCCGCCACACCACCGGGCACGACCCGCGCATCAACGGGATAGGCTCCGATCATTGCCACTCGCATGGGCGTGTCCTACCAGGGGGGTGC